>JAZODY010000179.1:0-11129 GCA_045597245.1 Tidjanibacter sp. | reverse complement strand
ATGGCCTATGGATATGCCATAGAGCTAACCCCGATGCACGTACTTATGCTCTACAACGCTGTGGCCAACGGGGGCAAGATGCTGGCTCCGGTGTTGGTGAAAGAGATAAGACGCGACGGTGTGACGGTGGAGAAATTCAATGCAAGAGTAATCAACCCTCAAATCTGCTCGGAAAAGGTATTGGCAGACGTGCAGGAGTGTCTGTTGGAGGTGGTTGAGAACGGTACGGCAGACCTGCTCAAAAACGACCACTACTCAGTTGCGGGCAAGACCGGAACGGCACAGGTGGCGCAGGGTTCGCGAGGCTACTTCACCGCCGACGGAGGAAGGGACTATCTGGCCACGCTGGTTGGCTACTTTCCGGCAGAGGACCCGAAGTACAGTTGTATCGTGTCGATAAAGACCCACCATCGCCCGGGTGACGGAAACAGATATTATGGAAGTCAGTTGGCCGGCCCCGTATTCAAGGATATAATCAACTATATCTACACATTGGACGAAGAGTGGCGTTACGAGGTGGAGGAGTCGTCACAGTTCAAAAGCACAATGCCCGTCAAGGGCGGCAACATCGAACAGATTCGTCGCTCGACCGAAATGGTGAACATCTCTTCCGGCATCAATCAGAACGAAAACGGATGGGCCACTGTGGAGTCGGGAGGGCAGATGAAGATAAATCACATAGATACTCGCGCGGAACTGATGCCCGACCTGAGCGGCATGGGCTTGAAGGATGCCATGTATGTGGCGGAGCAGATGGGGTTGAGAGTGACGTTTGAGGGCAAGGGCGGCGTAGTGAAACAATCGATAGCGGCGGGCGACACGCTCTATAAATACGATGAGATACACTTGGTGTTGGACCGCCTGCTGAATGACAATAAGAGTGACAAAAAAGAGAGATGAAATTATTTGAATTGATAACGGATACGGAGCGTATCGATGTGGTCGGAGGCCTCGAAAAGGAGGTGAGAGAGGTCTGCTTCGACTCGCGCATGGTACAACGTGGCGATGTCTTCTTCGCGGTGCGCGGTACGACCACCGACGGACATGCCTACATGAATGCGGCAGTGGAGCGCGGTGCGGCAGCGATAGTGTGCGAAGAGTTGCCGCAGGAGCCCGACGACAGAGCCTGCTGGGTGAAGGTGGAGAACTCGGAACGCATGCTGGCTCTGGCAGCGGCCAGACTGCACGACAATCCGTCGCAGAAGCTGAAACTTGTGGGCGTGACGGGTACCAACGGAAAGACCACGATAGCCACACTGCTCTACGAACTGTTTGAAGGATTGGGATATAAATGCGGTTTGATTTCCACCGTGGTATATAAGATTCACAAGCGCGAAATTGACTCCACCCACACCACCCCCGATGCGGTGAGGCTGAATGCCATGTTGGCCGAAATGGTGAAGACGGGATGTGAATATTGTTTCATGGAGGTCAGTTCCCACAGTATTGTGCAACACCGCATCGGCGGCTTGCACTTCGCGGGAGCGATATTCACCAATCTTACACACGACCATCTCGACTACCACAAGACCTTCGCCGAGTATCTAAAAGCAAAAAAGGGGCTGTTCGACGCGTTGCCCAAAGGCAGTTTTGCACTGGTAAACACAGACGACCGCAACGGTCAGGTGATGTTGCAGAATACGCAGGCCAAACGCTTGGGGTACTCGCTCAGAGGTTGCGGCGACTATAATTGCAAGGTGATGGAAATGACCTTCGACGGCATGTTGCTGAACATAAACGGATGGGAATTGTGGGTGAGATTATTGGGTCGGTTCAATGCGTACAATCTGTTGGCCATCTATGCCGCGGCCTGCGAACTTGGAGCGCGCCCCGAAGAGGTGATGACCCGGATGAGCATGTTGGAGGCGGTGAACGGAAGGTTTCAACACATCACGTCTCACGACGGAGTGACGGCCATCATCGACTATGCCCACACACCCGACGCATTGGCCAATGTGTTGGAGACGATAAAGGCCATCGATTGCGGTGGTCTGGTAACGGTAGTGGTGGGTTGCGGCGGCGACCGCGACCGCACGAAGAGACCTGAGATGGCGAAGATTGCGGTGGAGAAGGCCGACAGGGCCATATTCACGTCGGACAATCCGCGCACCGAAAGGCCCGAAGATATTTTGGACGACATGCTGGCAGGCACAAAGGGACACGGAAACTATCTGACCATAACCGACCGCGGACAGGCCATAAGAACGGCAGTGATTACCGCGTCAAAGGGCGACATCGTACTGGTGGCCGGCAAGGGGCATGAAGAGTATCAGATTATAGGCCGCGAAAAACGCCATTTCTCCGACCGCGAGACGGTGCTCTCGTTGTTTGAGGAGAGGGCCGCAATGAAATAGAACAGAGAGAAGAAATCAAAAGGAATCATTAAACAAAAACAAAAAACTACACACAGAGATGTTATACTCACTTTTCGAATACCTCAACACCCATTTCGACATTCCGGGTAGCGGCATGGTGCAATACATATCGTTCCGCGCAGTATCTGCCATTGTTTTGGCACTGGTGATAGGAATATGCTTTGGCGACAAGGTTATCAACTTTCTGCGTCGCAAGCAGATTGGCGAGGAGATACGCACATTGGGCTTGGAGGGCGAGAATGCCAAGAAGGGCACTCCCACGATGGGAGGCATAATAATTCTGGGAGCCACATTGATTCCCATATTGCTGGTGGGCGACTTGTCCAACGTCTATATCCAACTGATGATTGTGGCCACCCTGTGGCTGGGTCTACTGGGTTTTCTGGACGACTACATAAAGGTGTTCCGCAAACACAAGACCGGCCTGAAAGGTCGTTTCAAGGTCATCGGTCAGGTGGGCCTCGGCGTCATAGTAGGCTCGGTTATGTGTCTAAATCAAGACATTGTGGTGGTGGAGCAGACCGACATCGAGCAACAGCACAGAATCTCTGCCGACAGCGGCTCGGGCGAAGAGGTTGCGGGCGCGACACTCGACATGCTGGGCAAGAAAAACACCAAGACCACAATACCTTTCATTAAAAACAACGAGGCCGACTACCACAATCTGGTACCAATCAAGGGACAGACGGGTGACGTACTGACATGGGTATTGTATATATTGATAGCTATTTTCATCATAACGGCCGTATCGAACGGAGCCAATCTCACCGACGGACTGGACGGTCTGTCGGCGGGTGTGTCGGCAATAGTGGTGGTCACGTTGGGTATCTTGGCCTATCTGTCGGGCCACACGATATACTCCGACTATCTTAACATAATGTACATTCCGCTCAGCGGTGAGCTTACGGTCTATGCGGCAGCATTGGTGGGAGCACTGATAGCCTTTCTGTGGTTCAACTGTTTCCCTGCACAGGTCTTCATGGGTGATACGGGCAGTCTGGCTTTGGGCGGCATCATAGCGGTGTTTGCGTTGTTGATTCGCAAGGAGTTGTTGCTGCCGTTGCTGTGCGGCGTATTCCTCTTGGAGGTGGTGTCGGTGATAATTCAGGTGAGTTATTTCAAATATACGAAAAATCGTCACGGAGAGGGCCGACGCATATTCCTCATGTCGCCTCTGCATCATCACTACCAGAAGAAGGGTATGCCCGAGACAAAGATTGTGGTCCGCTTCTGGATTATTCAGGTATTGTTGGCGGCATTGACATTGGTAACCCTCAAAATCAGATAAGAAAATATGGCAAGAGCAGTGATACTCGGTGGTGGCGAGAGCGGATTCGGCTCGGCGGTGCTGGCAAAGGTAAAAGGATTCGACACGTTTCTCTCGGACAGCGGACAGATTGCAGAGCGTTATGAAAGCAGGCTGAATGATTACGGCATAGCCTACGAACAAGGCGGCCATACGGAGAGCCTTGTGCTCAATGCGGATGTGGTGATAAAAAGCCCCGGCATTCCCGAAAACGCACCGATAGTGAAGGCATTGAGGGAGCGCGGTGTGGAGATAATCTCGGAGATTGAGTTTGCGGGTCGCTACACCAAAGGGCGTATGGTCTGCATAACCGGCTCAAACGGCAAAACCACCACCACCACGCTGACCCACAAGATATTCTCGGAGGCCGGCCTCGATGTGGCAGTGGGCGGTAACATAGGCGAGAGTTTCGCCTATACGGCGGCTACGGCCGACAAAGAGTGGTATGTATTGGAACTGAGCAGTTTCCAACTCGACGGATGTTATTCGTTCAGGGCCGATACGGCAATATTGATGAACATCACGCCCGACCATCTCGACCGTTACGGCTATGTATTCCAAAACTATGCGGACAGCAAGATGCGTATCATACGAAATCAGCGTGCCGAAGACACATTCATCTATTGTGTGGACGACCCCGCCTCTGTGAAGGAGGTGCGCGAAAGAGAGATGGAGATGCAGTGCATCGGTTTCGGTAAAGAGATGATTGACGAGCAAGGCATGATTACGATAAAGGCGGCCGGACGAGAGATGCGGCTCGACAGCGGCAGATTCCGCATAAAAGGCCTGCATAACTGCTACAACATCATGGCTGCTGTGGCGGCGGCACTTACGGCCGGCATTGAGGAGAGCAGCATTGAGCGCTCGGTATATTCGTTCGAGGGGGTGGAACACAGACTCGAAAAGGTGGCAGAGATTGGAGGAGTGGAGTATGTGAACGACTCGAAAGCAACCAATGTGGACTCGGTATGGTATGCTCTGGAAAGCATGAGCAGGCCCACGGTGTGGATAGCGGGCGGCACCGACAAAGGCAACGACTACGCTCCGCTGAGAGAGTTTGTGGAGCAAAAAGTGAAGGCGTTGGTCTGCATGGGTAAGGACAACGCAAAGTTGTTGGAGTATTTCGGCGGTATGATTCCGGTCTATGACACCGACTCGTTGGAACGCGCCATGGAGGTGTGCAGAGAGGTGGCCGAAGCGGGTGACACGGTGTTGCTGTCGCCGGCATGCGCCAGTTTCGACCTGTTCAAGAACTATGAGGACCGCGGCAGGAAGTTCAAGAAGGCTGTCTTGGCAGCCCAAAAGGAGGCATAAAAAAGAGAGATAAAGAGAAAAGAGATGAGCGACAATACAACAAAGGGGATGAAGAGCCGCATATTGGAGAAAGTGTTCGGCGGCGACAAAGGCCTATGGGTGGTGGTGATAGCACTGCTCATCATGTCGGTCTTTGTCTCCTATTCATCAATGGCCTACAAGGAGAGCATCTCTTCGACAGCACAGTTGATAAACCAACTGAAATACATCTGCATCAGTCTGGTCGGCTTTTTTGCTATTCAGTTCATCAGGTATCAGTGGTACAGACGTCTTACCAAGTTGTTCTTTTGGCTGGCATTAGGGCTGACGATATATATGTTGATATGGGGTGTTCCGGTGCCGGGCACGACGGTACGACGAAGCATATCGATATTAGGGTTCAGTTTTCAACCCTTCGAGATGTTGAAGATAACGATAGTTTTGATGTTGGCCGACGCGCTTGCCAAGCGTCACAAAATAATCAACAAAGAGTCGATGGTGCCGAGCCTGCGACCGAGCGATTGGAGATTGGAGAAAGAGAAGAATCTCAACATACTGTTCAAACACACCCTGCCGATGTTGCTGCCTGTGGTGTTGGCCTGCATGGTGACCATCAAGACCAGCAACTCCACCACTGCAATCATAGCTCTGGTATGCGGCATCATGTTGTTTATAGGCAGAATGAAGATGAGCGACTTGGGCAAACTTATGGTGCCGGTGCTGATAGTCGGCTCGGTGTTGTTCATTACGGGAGGCAGGTCCGATACTGGTACGAGCCGCGTATCGCATTTCGACGGCAATATGTTGGAGGTCCACGAGAATCCCAATCGCCCGGGCTACTACCACAACCCCGACGAGATGCCTCAATCGACCCACGCAAAGCAAGCGGTGGCGGCAGGCAAACTGATAGGACGCGGACCGGGTATGAGTACCCATCGTTCGGTATTGGAGGAGGCAGAGAGCGACATGGCCTACTCGTTTCTGATAGAGGAGTACGGACTGGTGGGCGGATTGGTGGTATTGTTGCTCTACCTCACGCTGTTTTATCGGGCGATAGAGATATTCAAACGCTGCGGAACGGCATTCCCGAGCCTGATGGTGTTGGGATTGGCAATGATGATAACGTGTCAGGCAATAATCCATATGCTGGTGTCGGTGTCGCTGATGCCCATCACCGGCCAGCAACTTCCGTTGGTGAGCAACGGAGGCTCTTCGTTGATATTCACCATGGCTTCGCTGGGCATGATACTCGGTGTAAGTCGTCAGGTGGAGGAGAAGACCATCGACACATCAAAGGACGAAACCATGTTTGAAAAATAAAGAGAGTTATGAAAGAGGGTAAAATAAGGGTTATATTGAGCGGTGGCGGAACGGGAGGTCACATCTATCCCGCAGTGGCTACGGCCGAGGCACTGAAACGCAGATTGGGCGACGAGGTGGAGTTGCTCTTTGTCGGAGCGGAAGGAAAGATGGAGATGGAGAAGATTCCGGCCCTCGGATATGAGATAAAGGGAGTGCCGGTGACGGGACTATACAGGAAACTCGACATGCGCAATTTCGCTCTGCCATTCAAGGTGATAAAGAGTCTGGGCATGGCACGCAAGATTGTGCGGGAGTTCAAGCCCGACGTGGTGGCCGGATTCGGCGGCTACGCAAGTGCCCCCATTCTGTGGGCTGCACAAAGGGCAGGTGTCCCTACTCTGATTCAGGAACAGAACTCCTACGCAGGCATGACCAACAAGATTCTGGCCGGTAAGGCGAAGCGCATCTGCGTATCATACGAAGGCATGGAGAAGTTCTTCCCGAGAGAGAAGATTTTACTGACGGGTAATCCTCTCAGGGGCCGATTCGGCGAAGATGTGCCGCACGACGAGGCTCTGGCCCATTTCGGACTGACAGCCGACCTGCCGGTGGTGTTGATTGTTGGAGGCTCGCTGGGTACCCGCACCCTCAACAACATGATGAAACGCTGGGCCGACCATATATCGGCCGAAGGAAAGATGCAGGTAATATGGCAGAACGGAAAGTATTACGATGCCGAGATGAGCGAATTCATGTCGTCGCGCAGCGGCCGCAACATCTGGCGCGGAGCCTTCATCGACCGCATGGACTATGCCTACGAGGCGGCCGACATAGTGGTTTCTCGCTCGGGAGCGTGCTCGGTGTCGGAGTTGTGTCTGGTGGGCAAGCCCACGATATTCGTGCCCTCTCCCAATGTGGCAGAGGACCATCAGACCAAAAATGCGCGGGCATTGGCCGACAAGAATGCGGCATGGATGTCGCCCGATGCCACTGCTGCGGAGGAGGTGATTCCGATGGTGGAAAAACTGCTCGACGAACCGGGAAAACTGGCGGAAATCTCAAAAAATATACGTAAACTTGCAATAAGCGACTCGGCAGACAGAGTTGCAAACGAAATCATTTCACTCTCAAAGCGATAACAGAGCCATGTACACAAGCGTTTATTTCGTGGGAATAGGCGGCATAGGGATGAGTGCCGTAGCGAGATTTTTTATTCATGAAGGCCGAAAGGTGGGAGGCTACGACCGCACCCGCACGCGTCTTACATGCCAACTCGAAGAGGAGGGTGCCCAAATACACTATTCGGACGACACTGCCCTCATAGGCGAGAACTTCCGTAATCCGCTCGAAACACTCGTTATCTACACCCCCGCGATTCCGCAAAACCACAGCGAATTGGCATATTTCAGGCGCAAGGGCTACAAGATAATCAAACGTTCTGAGGCTTTGGGCCGACTGACGGAGGGCAAATATGTTATGGCGGTGGCAGGCACACATGGCAAAACCACCACCTCCACACTGGTGGGATGGCTCAACAGGAGCATCGGCGAGGATGGTTCGGCATTCTTGGGCGGCATATCGGCCAACTTCGGCAGCAATCTGGCACTTGGCAACGGCAACCGTATGGCCGTTGAGGCCGACGAGTATGACCGTTCGTTCTTGCGCCTTCACCCCGACATCGCGGTTGTGACCTCGGTAGAGGCCGACCATCTCGACATCTACGGCACGTTTGAAAATGTGCGCCAGGCCTTCTCGCAGTTCATAGGGCAGATAAAGGAGGGCGGCACACTGATAATCAAAGAGGGTGTGGATGTGGAGATTGAGAACAAGGAGATAAAGGTATATCGTTACTCGGCCGAGGGCGAGAGCGATTTCTATGCCCGCAACATGGTATTGGGGGATGACGGATTGTATCGTTTCGACGTGGTCTGTCCCGACCGTACGATTGAGGGATGCAAGTTGGGCATCATGGGGCGCATCAATGTTGAGAACGCAGTGGCGGCAGTGGCGGCCATCTGGGCGGCAGGCAGTTTCGACGAGGAACGACTCAAAGAGGGCTTGGCCGGATACAGAGGAGTGA
Source organism: Tidjanibacter sp. (assembly GCA_045597245.1). Lineage (GTDB taxonomy): Bacteria > Bacteroidota > Bacteroidia > Bacteroidales > Rikenellaceae > Tidjanibacter. The sequence continues at coordinate 2,773 of JAZODY010000179.1, read as the reverse complement.
AACGCCGCTTCGAATGCTATGTGAATACTCCGAATGGAGTCTATATCGACGACTATGCCCACCATCCGTCGGAGGTGAGAGCCTCCATCTCCACCATAAAGGAGGTGTTCGCCGGTCGAAAGGTGACGGTCATATTCCAACCCCATCTATATACCCGCACACGGGATTTCCACGCAGAGTTTGCCTCGGCACTTTCGTTGGCCAATCAGGTCTTTCTGTTACCAATCTATCCGGCCCGCGAGGAACCGATAGCAGGAGTGAGTTCCAAGTTGATTGCCGAACGTGTGGAGGCGGTGGTGAAGAGTGTGCAGAAAGAGCGTCTGTTGGAGGAGCTGACCAAACAGCACACCGATGTGGTTGTAACATTGGGTGCGGGCGACATAGACAAGTTGTGTGGCGAGATAGCCGAAATAATAAGAGAGAAGGCTGAAAAAGAGGATGTGGCGTAAGGTATTGAAAATAGTTATGCTCACGCTGTTTTGGGCAGCCGCGGGATACTACGTGTGGTGGTCGGCCGAAGTAGGCCGCAAGGGCACGGAGCAACTTGTCGTGGAGCGGTTTGAGGTAAGCGTGACTGACAGCAACACCATAGCTATCATCACAAGCGACATGGTGAGGGGATGGATAACGGATGCCGGCCTCGACCCTGTGGGACGCTACGTGGAGCGGGTACGCACGGCCGAACTGAACAGATTGGTGACCTCCAATCCGTTTGTTGGTTCGGTGAAGACCTATGTGGATTACAGCGGCAGAGTAAGCATGCAACTCACTCAGCGCATGCCGCTGCTGAGGATAAACACCGACGACGGTTACTCGTTCTACTACACCAACGACGGTCACATTGTTCCCACAACTCCCTACTCGGCCTACTATCTGCCTATGGTGACGGGAAGTTTCGAGTTGCCGTTTGAACAAGGATTCACGGGCGAATTGGAGTCATTTATTAAAGAGAACAAAAAAAATAGCGACAAAAGCTACATTTTTCTTTGCAAACTGATTAAATTTGTAGAGTACATCTCCCACGACGGTTTCTGGAATTCGGGAATTGTACAGATATGTGTGAACCAGTCCGACAAAGGAGGATACAGAGAACCTGAGATTGAGCTGATTCCGCGCGTGGGCGACAACATTGTTTTGTTCGGAACGATAGACGACTACGAGAATAAGTTGGAGCGTCTGTCGGCCTTTTTCCACAATGCGCAGGGATGGAGCGGATGGCAGACCGGCGGCACCATAGACGTAAGGTACGCCAATCAGATTGTGTGTCGCGAATAACACATGCGTAGCGTGACAATCGGGAAAGAAGACCCTGAAAATGTAAAATGCACGCAGATAGCGACAAGCAGAGGGGATGACTCGGGCACTCGTGCGAAGAGGAAGAAAGGAAAGGCAACAGTGGAGATGAGAAAAGAGAACAGAAGAAGAGATACTAATAGAATAAATATAGGACAGTCATGGAATACAACAATCACATAACAGCCATCGATTTGGGCAGTAGCAACATTGTTGCCGCCGTGGGCGTAAAGGGCGCCGACGGCAAACTCGAAGTGAAAGACATGGTGATTAAACCCATGGAGGGAATCTCGCTCGGCGAACTCGCCAACATTGAGAATGTTACGGCCGCGCTGAAAGACGCCTTGACAGAGTTGGAAAATCGCAACCGAATCAGCATCAAAGAGGCCTATATCAGCATCTCGGGCAAGGATATTCAGTGTACCAACAGTTCCTATTTCGTATATGTGGGCAGTGACGGGGAGATTAAGAACGACGACCTCTACAATCTGTGTGAGAACATGAACAACGTTCAGCCTCCGCTCGGCAAGATATTCCTCGACAGATTCCCCATAAGCTATACGGTGGATGCATTGGAGCAGACGAAAAATCCGGTGGGAATGTTCGGCCGCAAGTTGGGAGCGACCTACAATTTCATCGTTGCCCCGCAGAGCTACATCGACCGTTTGAACAAAGCTCTGGACAGGGTGGAGATAAAGTGCAAGAAGTATATCACCACCCCCATGTCGAGTGCTCTGGCCGTAACCACGGAGGACGAACGCGAGTTGGGTTCGGTGGTTGTCAATATAGGTGGCGGCACAACCGACGTGTGCATCTGGCACGACAATGTGGTTAAGTACATGGCGGTGATTCCGTTGGGCTCGGATGCCATCAATCGCGACATACGCTCCACCTCCATACCGCCCCGCTACATAGAGAAGTTGAAGACCAAACACGGTTATGCTTCGGCGGCAGCCATTCCCGAGGATAAGATGAAACTCTCGGTTAAGATGCCGGGGCGCACTCAGAAAGAGTCGAAAACCATATCCTATTACGACCTCTCGACACTCATCGAGTCACGCATGTCGCAAATCATCGAGTATGTGCTCGCCGAGATAAAAGACTCGCAGCTGGGTGGAAATCTGCCCGCAGGTATCATACTTACGGGTGGAGGCTCTCTGTTGAACGGAGTGGATGCCTTGTTCCGCGAACGCACAGGCTATGAGGTGAGACTGGGTACGTTGGAGGGCGACCTATCTGAAAAGTCGATTGCCGACTCGGAGTTGCCGACAGCCTCCACCGCAGTGGGAATGCTGATAATGGGCTACAAGGAGAGCAACCTCAGCACATACAGCGAACCATTGGAAAAAATAACGGATGACGACCCGACCGAAGACACGAAAAAACCATCCGGTGGAAGCCGCTGGCAACGACTAATTAACAAAATCATAGGCGAAGAGCAGGTGAACGAAAGCAACGAATCTTACGATTAAAAGAAAGG
>JAZODY010000178.1:0-5055 GCA_045597245.1 Tidjanibacter sp. | reverse complement strand
TGACGGGGATTGTGGCTTGCCGTGATGATTATGCCGCCGTCGGCTCCGCGTGATGTGACAGCCAGCTCCACTCCCGGGGTGGTGCACAGACCCACCGAGATTACATCGGCCCCGCAACCGAGCAGGGTGCCGGTCACGATGTTCTCCACCATTTCGCCCGAGAGTCGGGCGTCGCGTCCCACCACAATACGCAGCCTCTCCTGAGACGAGTTTTGCTGTTGCAGATATGTGCAGTATGCCGAGGTGAATTTTACGATATCTATCGGGGTGAGATTCTCTCCTGTCGCACCGCCTATCGTACCGCGAATGCCGGAAATGGATTTTATCAGTGTCATAGTTTCGTTTATTTGAGCTTGACCTATTGTTTTCGCACGCCAAAATAGTTATTTTTGACGAAATTAAAAAATCATTTCGTTATGCAGAGCAGAGTAATACCCCCTTCCGAATTGATAATCAATAACGACGGTTCCATATTTCATCTTCATTTGAAACCCTCTCAACTGTCCGACAAGGTGATTCTGGTGGGCGACCCGGGGCGTGTGGAGGCTGTGGCGGCAATGTTTGACGAGCGAGAGTGTTCGGTGGAGTCGCGCGAATTCCGCACCGTGACGGGACGCTACAAGGGGTGTCGCATGAGTGTGGTATCGACAGGTATCGGCACCGACAATATCGATATAGTGGTCACCGAGTTGGACGCTCTGGCCAACATCGATTTCGCCACGCGCACAGTGAAGAGTACCCGTCGTTCGCTCACCCTGCTTCGTCTGGGAACATCGGGAGCATTGCAGGCCGATATTCCGATTGGGGCTTTCGTTTTTGCCCGTACGTCGCTCGGTTTCGACGGATTGCTGAACTACTATAAAGGCCGTAACGAGGTGTGCGACTTGGAGTTGGAGCGGGCTTTTGTGGAGCATATGGATTGGAATCCGCAGTTGCCTGCCCCCTATTTCGTCGATGCCGACCGAGGATTGTGGGAACTCTTCAAGGATGTGGCGGTGGAGGGTATAACCATCGCGGCTCCCGGATTCTACGGTCCGCAAGGACGCTGGGTGAGGGTGCAGCCCGCCGACGAGAGAATCAACGACAAGTTGGTGGAGTTTCGCCACGAGGGACGCCGCATCACCAACTACGAGATGGAGGGCTCGGCTCTTGCTGGACTCTCGGCCTTGCTGGGGCACCGCGCGGCCACAATGTGTACCATCATCGCACAGCGGGCGGTGAAGGATATGCAGACGGATTACAGGCCCTATGTGACACAAATGTTGCGTACGGCACTCGACAAACTTGTGGATTTTTAGCGGGAGAGTGCACGAAATAGAAAAATAGGAGTGCTAAATCGTGAAATATTTGTAAATTTGTCGGTCGAAAATTATATCAAAGGTGCAAAAATTACGTAACATAGCAATCATCGCGCATGTGGACCACGGAAAAACCACTCTCGTGGATAAGATGATAATGCAGGGTAATCTGCTCCGCAGCCGCGATTCGTCCGGAACTCTCATTCTGGATAACAACGACTTGGAACGCGAGAGAGGCATCACTATTCTCTCGAAGAATGTTTCGGTCATCTACAAAGATTATAAAATCAACATCATCGACACCCCGGGACACGCCGACTTCGGAGGCGAGGTGGAGCGAGTGCTCAACATGGCGGACGGAGTGCTGCTGCTGGTGGATGCGTTTGAGGGCACCATGCCGCAGACGCGTTTTGTTTTGCAGAAGGCATTGTCGCTCGGCAAGAAACCCATCGTTGTGATAAACAAGGTGGATAAGCCCAACTGTCGTCCCGATTTCGTGTATGAGCAGGTATTCGACCTGATGTTCACTCTCGACGCCACCGAGGAACAGCTCGATTTTCATACCATCTACGGCAGTGCAAAGCAGGGCTGGATGTCGCACAAGTGGAAAGAGCAGACGGCCGATATATGTCCGTTGCTGGATGCCATAATAGATGATATTCCCGAGCCGGAGTATGTTGAGGGTACGCCTCAAATGTTGATTACCTCGTTGGAGTACTCGTCGTATGTGGGCCGTATAGCAGTGGGAAAGGTTACGCGCGGCGTGTTGAAGAACGGTATGAATGTGACGTTGGCCAAGCGCGACGGCAAGACGATGATAAAGACCAAGATAAAAGATTTGATGGTCTTCGATGGGTTGGGCAAGACACGTGTGGAGGAGGTCAGATGCGGAGAGATTTGTGCATTGATTGGTATCGAAGGATTCGACATCGGCGATACGATTTGCGATTTCGAGAATCCCGAACCCTTGCCTCCCATTGCAGTGGACGAGCCTACGATGAGCATGTTGTTTACGATTAACGACTCGCCTTTCTTCGGTAAGGACGGTAAGTTTGTCACTTCTCGTCACTTGAAGGAGCGTTTGGATAAGGAGTTGGAGAAGAATCTGGCGCTTAGGGTGCAGCCGGCGGAGTCGAACGACAGTTTCATCGTGTTCGGCAGGGGCGTGTTGCATCTGTCGGTTCTGGTGGAGACCATGAGAAGAGAGGGTTATGAGTTGCAGGTGGGACAGCCGAAGGTGATTGTCAAGGAGGTAGACGGGCAGAAGTGTGAGCCGGTGGAGGAACTTATCGTGGATGTTCCCGACGAGTACTCGGGCAAGGCCATAGAGATGGCCACAAAGAGGAAAGGCTCGTTGGTACAGATGGAGTCGAGAAACGACCGCACGAAACTCGAATTCGATATTCCTTCACGAGGTATCATAGGCCTGCGCAGCAACCTGCTTACGGCTACGGCCGGAGAGGCGGTTATTGCTCACCGATTCAAAGGGTATGCACCGTGGAAGGGTGAGATTGAGAAACGCACCAACGGCTCGCTGGTGGCTATGGAGACGGGACAGGCCTTTGCTTATGCCAGCAACAAGTTGCAGGACCGAGGCCGATTCTTTATCGAGCCGGGCGAGGAGATATATGAAGGACAGGTAGTGGGCGAGAGCACGCGCGAGGGCGACATTGTGATTAATGTCACCAAGTCGAAGAAACTGACCAATATGCGTGCGAGCGGTTCGGACGAGAAGGTGCGTATTGCTCCGGCGGTGAAATTCTCGTTGGAGGAGGCGTTGGAGTATATTCGTGAGGATGAGTATGTGGAGATTACGCCGCACAGCATGCGCATGCGTAAGATTCTGCTCAGCGATATCGACCGCAAGCGCGAAGCCAAAAGAGAGAACAACTGACAGGGTTGGTCGCTATAACAGAGGCAGCCGGACAGAGCCATGTTCGGCTGTTTTTGTTGATGTGTGGCGGCAGCAGGGAGTTGTGAGAGAAAAAGGGCGGAGATGGCATGGGAGCGAGCGGGTAGGATTAAACGGCGATGAAGAGTGATGGATGACGATAAACAAAAATAAAGATTGAGATAAATGAAAAAACTTGTGATATTCGACCTCGACGGAACACTGCTCGATACGTTGGGCGGAATCGGGGCGGCTTGCAACAAGATGCTGGCCGAGTACGGATTCCCGCAGTGGGCCCCGAAGGAGTATAAGATTTTCATCGGTAACGGTACGCGCAAACTCATCGAGCGGGCGTTGCCGTCGGAGCGAGCCGATGATGATGTCTTTGTGGAGGAGGCAAAGGAGCGCTATCTGGAAATCTATCGCGGCGACCTTACGGCAGCGACCGCACCTTACGATGGGGTGCCGGAATTGCTGGCTGCGTTGTGCGATGGGGGGGTGGCTGCGGCTGTGGCTTCAAACAAATTTGACGACGGCACAAAGTGTTTGATTGACACCTTTTTTCCCGAGATGGAGTTTGTTGCTGTCGAGGGCCAGAAAGAGGGTGTGCCCGTAAAGCCCGACCCTGCGATTGTGTACGACATTCTTCGTAAGTCGGGAGTGTCGGCCGAGGATGTGTTGTATGTGGGTGATACGGGAGTGGATATGCGTACGGCTGCCAATGCTGGTGTCGAGTCGGTGGGTGTGACATGGGGATTCCGCGGTCGCGACGAACTTTTGAGCAATGGCGCCCGCCACATCATATCTCATCCGTCGGAGATTTTAAACCTGATATAATAGAAGAGTAAAACTCAATGTCGGTCGCTATTTTTTTGTTTCTTGTTGCGATGGTAATAATAATTATTGCCTTGTTTGGTGTTGAATCTCGTAAAGAAGCGCAAGAAAGATGGGAGAGATTAAAGCAAGAACAAGAACGAGAAGCAGCACTTCTCAAAAGTGTGACAGATGTTGATAGGGGAGTGGGCGGAACGAGTAACTATATTGGCATTGTTGAATTTAGGGTTGAAACCAACAGCTATTTATCATGATTTGTATGTAAAGGTTGGAGAAGGGCGATATTCACAAATAGATTTAGTCGTTGCGACAAAAGTTGGTATACTTGTATTTGAAATAAAAGATTATAGTGGCTGGATATTTGGTAAAGGTTCACAATCATATTGGACGCAGGTGTTGGCGTATGGAGAAGAAAAACATCGCTTTTATAATCCTATAAAACAAAATCAGAAACATATATCGGTGCTTAGGGATAGGTTGTTGAAATATGCGGAAGTCCCTTTTTATTCAATAGTTGTTTTTTATGGAGATTGTTTATTGAGAGATGTCTCCGATATTCCTCCTGCGACATGTGTATTATATGCTAGTGAATTGTTGTCATATTTATCTAAATTATTAGAAGAAAAGCCTATTGCATATTATAGAGATAAAATGGGTGTGGTGCAGGTATTAAAACAAGCTGTGTTAAATGGGGCAAAAGATAATGTCCGTCAAAAACACATAGAGAATGTTTCGAGAAGATATCTTTAATGAAAATAAAACCGGTCGAGGATAATTCCTCGACCGGTCTTTGTTTTTAGTTGGAACTTTCGTATGTGGAATTACAAAGCGTTAATCTCTTTCAGGATGGCGTTGGTCTTGCCCACAGCCTCTGCGCTTGCGGCAAACTTGGCTTTCTCCTCCTCGTTCAACTCAATCTCCACAATCTTCTCCACACCGTTGCGGCCGATGATTGCCGGAACACCGATGCAGATGTCGTTCAGGCCATACTCGCCCTCCAAATACACACACGAAGGAATCATCTTCTTCTGG
>JAZODY010000177.1:0-1535 GCA_045597245.1 Tidjanibacter sp. | reverse complement strand
ATAAAAGTAGACAATCATAATGGCGACACCCGATGGGCAAAGGTGGTTACCGACACCGACCCCGTGTACACCGGCTGGGTGGACACCTACTTCATCAAGCAGGTGGCAGACGAGTCGCAAGAGTCCGACATTGCAATCAGTGATTTCACCCCATCGACAGAGCTCATGAAATTGGGGGCATTGCTGCTTGTCATGTCGCCTGTCTATGTGTTTATGTTGTGTTTTTTCATCTTCCTGATAATGTTCGTCTTCAAGTTCGGCAAACTCACCGCATGGTTCGACCGCAAGGCGGGAATGAACATATCGCCGACGAACCGTCTCGACAAATCGCTGTGGAGAGCGTTGCCTCTGCTTGTCATCTTCGGGGCGACACTTGTCCTTGTAAGCGAGAATCAGGACGTGATGACGGCGTTGGCAGGTTTGGCGGTGATGGCGGTCTACGCGATTGTGATGGTGAGCAACAGGGCAAAGATATACGGCAGTCGTCGGGCGGCCCGCTGGCAGGTGCTCTACACCGTCATGGCGGCATTAGGCATCGTTTCGATAGGCATCATATTGTGGTGGGGAGTGTTGCTATACATCGGTTTCAAATTTGTCCACACGTTTGTCACGGCACCTAATCTTGCGAGGTGTAAGGACTGCGGCTATTGTGAAAGATATATAGGCGGCAATATTTACTGCACCTGCCACAAAGACCGACTCGTGGAGGTAGACCTCCGAGACGAGGCCTGCGAGCACTTTTATCGCCGCTGACATGACGGGGTGCATAAAAAAGAGCGGCTTTTTTTGCGGACGAGAAACTTTTTAGTATATTTGTCGTCAATTTGACGGAAAAACGTAAGATTACTAATTTACAAATCATAACATTTCAAACATGCGTAAACTTTTTATTCTCTCAATCGGTCTTCTCGCAATGGCCATGACCGCCTGCAAGGAGAGCGCAACAACCGACGAAAACGCAACGGTACAGGGTATCAGCGAGCACGAAGGCGAACTGACAGGTATGATTGCCTATGTGAACATCGACTCTCTGACCGCCAACTACAATCTGGCCATCGACCTGAGCACCCAGTTCAACGATAAGGCTCAGAAGATAGACACCGAGCTCAACAGCAAGGCCAAAAGACTCGAAAACGCCATAGCATCCTATCAGGAGAAGGTGCAGAAGGTGCTCATCACCCGTGCCGACGCCGTGAAGGAGGAGGAGAGACTCAACCAGCAGCAGCAGGAGTTGGTGGCTTATCGCGACCAAGTCATGCAGGAGTTGGCCGAGGAGGAGGTTGTGATGACCAACCAGATTTTCTACGGCATCACCGACTACATCCACGAGTACAACAAGGACGGCAAGTATGACATGATTCTCACCACCTCGTCCACCGGTCCGGTAATCAGCGCCAAAGCGGCTTTGAACATCACCAACGAGATTCTGAAAGGCATCAACGACAAGTATGCGGCCGAGAAAGAGGCCACCAAGTAAGATTGCCGAATCATAGGAGACAGATAACAAGCCCCCGACAGCATGCTGTCGGGGGCTT
>JAZODY010000176.1:0-2899 GCA_045597245.1 Tidjanibacter sp. | reverse complement strand
CGAAACACCGTCTTTGGTGATGTGGGGTGCACCGAATTTCTTGTCGATAATCACGTTGCGACCTTTGGGACCGAGGGTTACTTTCACTGCATTTGCCAGAGCGTCCACGCCCCTTTTAAGCAACTCGCGGGCCTCTACATTGTATTTAATCTCTTTTGCCATAGTATTTCTTCCGTTAGATAATTGCCATAATGTCGTTCTGTTTCATGATGAGGTAGTCGGTGCCGTCGATGTTTACCTCGGTGCCTGCATACTTGCCATAGAGTACTTGGTCGCCCTCTTTCACCTCCATCTTGATGTCCTTCGTGCCGGGGCCTACTGCCACCACTTTGCCTGCCAGCGGTTTCTCCTTTGCGGTGTCGGGAATGATGAGGCCGGCGGCCGTCTTCTCCTCTGCCGGATTGGGCAGAATGAGAACTCTGTCTGATAATGGTTTCACGTTCATAGTTTCTCTTGTGTTTTTATGTTTAAAAATCGAATTTCTTCATTGTGTCGTCGCCCGATTTCTCGGCTGCGGCCGACGACTTATATTAATCACATTGTGTGCCAAAGCCTCCATAGGGTTGCCGAGTGACACTTTTTCATCGTTTTGACACTCCGAGGGTGACAGTTTGGCAGATTAGAATGTGAAAAAATAGTTCATCAGGAAGTTCCATGTCGTCACCACTGCAATGGCGCACAACTTTGCCCCATAGAAATTCAACTTGACAGCCTGCTCCGCGCCACCCTTTGCGTGGCGTCCCAGCATGGCATGGAAATTCATCTTGATGCGGTCGTTCAATAACCAGATGATGCCGTTGTTCAGTGCAAGACCTATGAGCGAAATCGTGAAGAAACGGGCGTATTGTCCCATTACATCGGGGTTGGTGCTCTCAAAGGTCCAAATTCGATTGAGGATAAAATTTGAGGTGGCCGCACAAATGAAACCCAACGAGTTTGCCACATACTTGTTGAGGCGCAACAACTCCTTGCCTACATAGGTGATGCCGAAATCGACCACCACACCCGAGCCGCCCACTAGACAGAACTTTATGAACTTGGCTATGAATCCCGCGTTTGTCATCTCTGTATCTCTATTTTATATTCGTCGCTGTTGAACCAACTCTCCAACGGCGAATTTTTTATTATCAGTCCCACCCTGTACTCCGGTTTGTCGAGATTGTTGGGCACCACAAATTCGAAACTCTTTTTTAAACGTGCCTTTGCCGGAATGGTGAATGTTTCGGTCTCTATCGTATATTCGTTGAAGACCTCCTTGTTGCGTCCCCAGACAATTCTGAGGGGTGTTCCGCTCTTCGATATGGTCACGTCGTAGTCGTAGGGGTTTACGAAGTCGGCCTCGAATCTGAGGGTCTTTCCATGTGTGACCACCTCGGGAACTTCGCTGAGCACCTCTATCTTTACCTCGCGTACCGGACGAAAATCGCTTACCGTCATCCACGAAAATTTCTTTCCGTTGGCCAACTCTATCGTGCCCTCCACTCCCGGGGTGTCCTCGCGTACCTCCACTATTATCTCGCTGCCGGCGGCACGTCGGTCGATGTCGAGAAACATCCATTGGCTTGTACGGTAGTTGATGTTGGGTTGGCAGTAGGCCTCATTGCCGGTGTAGTATCTGTATTTTGCGGCCACAGAGTAATTGCCGCGGAATATAACAGTGCGTCCGTCGGCCACCTCGGCTATGGCTTCGTAGCTCTCCTCGTTGTCGAAAATCTCAAATTTTATGTTCAGCGGGTCGAATATCGCAACCAATCTTATCGCCAGCATCAATCCTGCCAACCAATAACCCACTTTGAGGACGTAGCGACTCATTCGCTCGCTCTCCCTGACTCCGCCGAACAGAATCATGATAAGGCCGAAGGTGATGGGAATGACCCACTGGGGTTGAACGTAGCCGCGCAGACTCGACAGTGTGAAAAATACTACAAATCCTCCCGTTATAGTGTATAGTGCCTTTTGTACGGGAGCGTCGGCATAACGACCCTTTCCCCATGCCTTGAAATAGAGCGGTACATAGAGCGGGTTAAAGATGAGCAGCAGATTGAGCCAGAATTCCGAGATGTAGTTCCAGCGGAAGTATCCGTTGCGTCCGGCCAGATGATAGTGGAACGAAGCCCAATCATGGTCGTACTGCCATGCAAAGTGGGGCAGATACAGGGCCAATGTGAGTACTCCGCTCAGATACAGTTTGGGATTGAGCAGTATCTTCGGATTGGAGCAGAATGTGAATAACACAACCAACGCTCCCTGATATTTGCAATATGCCAGCAGTGCCATCGACAATCCGAGCAGCAACATGTCAATCCAACCGTTATTTTTGCAAAATCTGTTGTAGGCCCACAAGAATATCGCAGTGCCGAGCATCAGAGGCCCGTCGGGTACGGCAATGAACCCATAGAGTTGCAAGACAGGTATGGCAAAACAAATCACCGCAAACAGCAAGGCGTCTCGGCGACTTGGAGAGGCAGGGCGTATAAGTCTCCATAATATATATAGGTATATGGGTTGGAGCAGAGTGAAGAAGATGCGAATCCCCAATTCGCCTCCTATAAAATCACCTAACTTCACAAGCAGTGCCGTTACGGGCGGGTGGTCGAAATAGCCCCATGCCAACTCTCGTGCGAAGACCCAGTAGTAGGCCTCGTCGTTGGCCAATCCGGTGAACGCGGCCTGCACCAGATTGAGAATCCACCATGCCGCCAACAATATTATAAGCAGCAAATCTGCGTTGTTTTGTTTTTTCATAATCCCCAGTTGTCTTGTTTTACAAATTGCAAATGTACGTAAAAATAATGAATGCCCTGCAAGAAGGGTATATTATGTCTGTTTTGGGTCAAATTTTAAAATGTTGTCAGGCAATACAATAGCAGTTGAAGGACAAAAAAGTTGCAAAAAAGTT
>JAZODY010000175.1:0-2716 GCA_045597245.1 Tidjanibacter sp. | reverse complement strand
CCTCGGCCTCCTCCAAAAGACCCTCCATGGCGGCACATTTTTTGGTCTGCGGCTTATGGCCGAGGAGTCCGAAGATACACTCCACAATCTCCAAATGGCGCACGCCCTCTTGTTCGTGCTGCATGAAGGCGTCGGCCAGTTCGGGACTCGTGGTGGCACGGCACATCTTCTTCAATCCTTTGGAGATGTGTTTCTCGGCCCAATAGATGTCTTTGAGCGATTCAATGAAATAGTCTTCAAATTCGGTGCGGGCCTTTACGGCCACGGTTGATGTTGATGTCATAAAAGATACGTTTTAGATGTTTGCACCCCTCCACGAGGCAAATAACATACCAATACCCCACCCGCAAGCTGCGCACAAAAAAAGGTCGTGACGAAACATGTTTCGTCACGACCCGCCGTTCGTCTCTCCGACAAACACGTCTCTCCTTACAGAATCATCGGAATACCTGCCTGATATATATCGTCGTCCTCCAACCAGAACTCGGAAATTGACATGATGGCCGGATGTCCCTTCACACACGGAATAAAGGCTCTGCGCCCCGCAACTTCGGTCTGCTCTTTGAGACGCCCATGAAAAATGGAACCGATGACGGACTCCGAAACATAGTGCTGCCCTATCTCCAACTCCTCGCGCTCCTTCAAATAGACCATCATACCCGACGTACCCGTACCGCAGGGACTGCGGTCAATCTGGTTGTTGCCAAACACGACAACCTGCTTGATATGTTTCGGGTCGGTACCCTTGCGGTTGAAAATGATGGCGAGTTTTACGAGATTCAACTCGGGATGCAACGGGTGTTCCACCTTGTAGTGTTCGTTCACATAGTCCTTTATCTCCATGCCCAAACGGGTCATATATTCATAGTTCTCGATGCAGACATTCAGGCGTTCGTCGTCGGTACCGTCCACTATGGCAAAGAAGTTGCCGGCAAAAACAATATCGGCCTTGACCTCGCCCAAACCTTTCAAAGGCACGATGACAGGCTCCGAACTGTACTCAAAGGCCGGCACATTCTGAATCTCCACCTCGGCAACGTCGCCATCCTCATCGCGAATGATGTTGGCAACAACCTTTCCTCCGAGCGTATCGAACACAAGTTTATCCTCACTCTTGGTTTTCAGCCCCAACTCCACAACGGCACGCGTGGTGCATATAGAGCCATGAATACACATATCCATGAATCCGGCATTGGTGAGAAATAGCACTCCCAAATCGGCATCTTCCGATACGGGACGCGTCAGCACCGAGCCGAACATGTTGGTATGACCGCGAGGTTCGAGCATCAATGCCTTACGGATGTCATCGAAGTTTTGAGCAATGTAGTCCCTCTTCTGATACATGGTATCTCCCGGGACATCGAAGAAATGTTCATAGATAACCCTGCATGGTTCTCCGGCCGCATGCAGGTCGATGGTCTTCACCTTAGTAGTCTTTTTCATATAGTTTATTGGGATTTTTCTCTCTTCTCGGGCAGGCACTGAACAAACATACCCGCAACAATAAGCACAATACCGGCTATCTGCACCGCACTCATCGACTCGTCATACAATACAAAACCGAGCAACAGAGCCACCAGCGGCTCGGCATAAGACAATGCACCAAACTCAATGGCACTCAAATGCTTGATGGCATATCCGGTAAGCAGCAGAACGGCAAAACCCTGCACCACGCCTATGGTCAGCACATAGGGCCAGCCGCCGGCATCGACAGCCACACTGCGTCCCGACAGCAACAACACCAACCCCACTGCACATGATGCGGCCAAGAATTGCCAAAAGACTCTCACCGGCAGGGTTATTTGCTGCGGAATGAATCGATTGATGAGAATGTAGGCTCCATAGAAGACGCCCGACAACAAGGCGTACATGGTTCCCTTATTGAAACCCGACGCATCGCCGAGCGAACTTATCATCACAAATCCAGAGAGGGCCAACACGATGATTATCCACTGCCTCAAATCGGGCATTTTGCGACGCATTACCGCCTCGCCTATGATGGCGAACACCGGTCCCAGATAGAGCACAAAGGCCGCTAGACCGATACTCGTACTCTGAATGGCAAAGAAATAGAACAAAATACACAATCCGATTGAGATGCCGGAAAAAGCGGAACTCGGCGAAAACTTCACCTTCTCTCCCTTAGCGGCGACATAATAAATCACCACACAGGACATGAGCAGAAAACCTATCGTAAATCGGAAGAAAGCCACCACTGCGGCATCGGCACCCGTCTTTCGCACCAGAAAGCCCAGACAGCCCATAAATACGGCCGCAATGAGAGCAGCCGCCATACTCTTGGTTCGGATAAGATTCATCGTGTGTGTTAAATTTCGATACAAATGTAACAACATTAGTCTAATTTAGTACCCGCATCCACATATTTTTTCCTTAACCCGAAACGACAAAGGCTGCAATGCCACTCCGACGTGCCCAATCTGACACTCATCGGTTCCGCTTTGCAGCCCTGTTTCGTCTGTGACAGGTCCTCTATCTGACCAAAACCACACCGCCCTGCGGGGCAATCTTAAAGGAGAATCGGCCGTCGTTGGCTATCCTGACCCTCTCTATACGAGGCTCGAATTGGGCGACATCGCTGTAACACTCCGCCTCGGAGCCGGCCAACATTGGCAGTTCCAAATCGAGCGACAAGGTCTGCTCCGTTGCATTGATGGCAGCCACATACCATCTCTGGCCATGACGACGGGCCAAGACC
>JAZODY010000174.1:0-1690 GCA_045597245.1 Tidjanibacter sp. | reverse complement strand
ACCGCCGCGCTCGGTTTCGAAACGTCCCACCAATTCGGCGGCGATATGTTGGGCATCGGCCGCACTGCCGCCGTTGCCGCACAGCAACACCTTGCCGCCCCTGCCGACGGTATCGAAAATCAACTCCGCCACCCGAACAAGCCGTTCGGCAGTCGCACCGTCACTCATGGTTTTTTGGCGCAGGTCTATGCCATCCTGCATCGATTCAATGATATACTCCCTTAAATTCATAACGTCTCCATACGTTTTTTTAATCGTCGTTCATCACACCCTTAGGCAGCCCCACGACAACACAAAGATAACAAAATTTCTCCAAGATGTCGCACTCCGTCCTCAACATCGTCATTCAGACCTCGAACAAATCCTTAGCCACGATTTGCCCGATAGGAGAAGAAATAGTATCTTTGTAATCACAAGCCCTCTCATGCGTGCGACGGGCGAGGCTCGCCACGCAAGGGATAATCTAAACAATCTCACCGAAAGAGCAACACATTATGCCGAAGATATTGATAATACGCCTCAGTTCCATTGGCGACATCATTCAATGCATGGGTGTCGTAGGAGGCATAAAGAGGCGTTTCCCCGATGCCCGCATCGAGTGGGTGGTCAGAAGCGACATGCAGGGAGTGCTCTCCATAGACAGCCGCATAGACAGGATTCACCCCTTTGACAAACGTGAGAGATTGAAAGGACTTCTGCGTCTGGCGCGCCGATTGCGCAAGGAGCGGTTCGACTACATCTATGATGCTCACTGCAATCTCCGTTCCTCGATTCTCAAAACCGTTTTGCTGCCACCCGCACGCGGTTATCGTCCGTACAACACGACGCGCAGCAAACAATATTTCAACCGTCTGTTGCTCTTCAAGTTCCGCATCAACCGATTCGACAAACCGTTTCGCGGCATGGTATCATTTCGTAAACCGTTGGCCAAATGGGGCATAACGGAGTTTCCCGACGCCCCGACCGACTGGAACTTCCCGAAGGAGATGGGCGAAAAATTCGACGCCCTCATTTCGCCGCGCAGCATAACACTTGTACCATCGGCCAATTGGCACACGAAACGTTGGCCCGTGGAGCATTGGCAGGAGTTGGTGCGACAGATGCCCGAGTATGAGTTTGTGATTCTGGGCGGCCCAGCCGACACATTCTGCGAGGAGATAAGAGCCGTCGCTCCGGAGCGCACGACCAACATGGCGGGCAAGACCAGCATCATGGAGTCGTGCTACATAGTCTCCCGTTCCAACATGGTGATAAGCGGCGACACCGGATTCATGCATGCGGCCGACATGTTCTCCATCCCCACCCTCGCCCTCATGGGTCCCACAGCATTCGGATTCCCGACAGGTCCGACGGCGGAGGTATTGGAGGTGAATCTGCCCTGCCGTCCCTGCACAAAGGACGGACGCGGGAAGTGCAAGTTGCAGCAGGAACGCAAGTGCATGTACGACATAACTCCGTCGCTGGTGGCCGCACGCATCAGAGCCCGCATGAAACAAGCAGTGAAGTAATCGACCGACAACCAAACAGCAGGCGGCCGCGACAACAAAATTGTCGCGGCCGCATCTTTTCGCCTCGCCGTTTACAAGATGGCCTAATAGTGGGTATGGTTGGCCATGGTCTCTTTCAGGAAGTCGGGGTCGTTGTTGGGTTCACCCTTACCGGCATGTTTATATCCCCAGACACGCATCAC
>JAZODY010000173.1:0-5148 GCA_045597245.1 Tidjanibacter sp. | reverse complement strand
TCTTCTCTCTCCGACATCTCCCCTGCTCCCGGGCGCGTGGAACATCCTCCGATGTCTATAATGTCGGCCCCTTCGTTCACGACTCTCCTCACACGCTCCTCCAACACTTCACGCCCGGCAACCCTGGAGCCTGCAAAAAATGAATCGGGCGTGACATTCACAATGGCCATCACCGCCGGCACACTCAAATCGAACTCTCTCCCGCACCACTTCATTGCCCTGCCCTGAAAAGTTTATCCAACGCCAAGACCTGCTCCCAAACAAGCCTGTCGGCATCCTTGATTATCACATGGTCGGCACGAGCATCCACATCATGCTGAGGAAGTTGGTTGGCTATACGTGCCAAAATCTGCTCTCGTGAAGCTCGGTCGCGGCGCATACTGCGCTCGATACGGAGTTCCAGCGGTGAGTTTACGGCAATGGTATGATGAAAATGGCCCTGTAAATTATTCTCGAACAATATGGCACTCTCCATGATGACATAGTCATCACCCTGCGCCGCACGTCTTTCGGCCCAACGGTCGAAATCATCTATCACAGCCGGATGAACGATGGAATTGAGCCGCTGCAAAGCCTCCTTATTACCGAAAACACGCTCGGCCAACAAGGCACGATTGAGTTCTCCTCCGCTGCAAACCTCCTTGCCGAAGGCCTCACACAACGCTTTGTGCACCTCCTCACTGTGCATCATCACCAACTTGGCTCGCGAATCGCTGTCATAAACGGCCACACCCAACAACGAAAACATACGGCAAACAACACTCTTGCCGCTACCTATTCCGCCTGTCAATGCCACCCGTTTCACTCCGCAGAAGAAGATATGAAGATGTCTGAAATATTACTCACCGAAACGATTCTCACATCACCATAGTAGTGCGACAAGGTACTCAGCAGCGATGTCTGGTCCACGCTGCGAAAGCCCAATCCGTCGGGAGCGGAAAGTTTCACCTCATCTGAAGTGAGTTCGAGATTGCGACGTCTCTTGGTCCTATATTTCATCAGATGTCGTCCATTGCCCTCCATGATGCAGGTAACCTCGAAACGATTGCCATCGAGATTGATTGTTACGGGTATCTCCACCGTATAGACATAGCCCAACTTGGTCACGAACCAAAGCAGGAATGCCAACGCCAACATCACGAAAAACGACGGCGAGAGACGACGCGAAAAGAGATGCAGAAATATGTTTTTCAACTTTCCCATAGGATTACAAATGTAAGAATTATTATCCGAATTTCTTATTCAGTCCCGCCTTTTTTTATTCCCGTCCCATAGCCTGCCATCGCACATGCATTCCATGTCATCGCAAGGCTCTCTCCATCGGCCGAAGACAAAACAAAAAAGAGGCCTTCGAAGGCCTCTTTGCAATGCAAAAGAGATTGTCGTAATGTGCAATCAGAAGAAAAATCCCATGCTCACCTCCCAGAATTCGTTGGTAAGAGTTCTGGCAGAGTGGGAGCCGCCATCGAAAATCACCTTCGTCTTGGTGGATTTGTTGAAGGTGGTGTAACGAAGGTCTATAAAGAAATTCTTCACCTCGAAACCGCCACCCAGCATCAGGGCGACATCGTTGTTGTCGAACTTGATATTCATCGAATCGGTATTGCTTTTATTCTCGGTCGAGGAGTCAAGCGTGAATACCGGCCCACCGAACAGGCGCAACGAACCTATATTGAAACCTACGGTGACGGGAAGTTTGATGGCCGAATAACGAAAATCGTGACGTCGGTCGGCCACATTTTCGCCGGCCGTAAAGAGCGAAATATTTCTCGTCTGGTAGTTCAACTCGGGCTGGATGTGGATGAATCCCGGAATCTGAATGCGCAATACGGCTCCCGCCTGCCATCCCAAATCACCGTTATTGGCTGGCGAAATCGAAGTGCCGTTGAGAGTGAAACTCTCAAACGAAAAATGACTTTCGTTGGCTCCACCATGCAGACCGAACCTGACATTCTGGGCCGTAGCCGTGAAACAACACAGCAAGACCGCAACGGAAATGGCGTAAATTCGTTTCATAATCGTTTGATTTTTTATTCATTAAACAAAAACCACACCTCTCTCAATAACGCCTCGGGTGACGGACATCCTCACAGATAGGGACTCAACAGACGCGCTATCGCCTCGACAACCCTCCTCAAAGCCGGACGCCTCCCCCACCATGAAGATTCGACCTGTATAGAGGAGAGCATGTCGCGTCGTATATCTCGGGCTGCAATGGTCGCCAGAGAGGGGTCGTAGATGACCGCTGTCAGTTCGAAGTTGTCCTCGAAACTGCGTCGGTCGAAGTTTGCCGACCCAACAAAAACACACTCTTCGTCGATGACCACGCACTTTGAATGGTTGAATCCTCCGCCATAAAAGAACACTCCGACGCCCGACGCCAAGAGTTGTTCCACATGGGAGCAGGATGCTCGTTGGGCCACCCGCACATCCCCCCTGAGAGGTATCATCACCCTCACTGCCACACCGCGCCGAGCTGCCGAAGTGAGTGCATCGAGCAACGAAGCATCGGGCAGGAAGTAGGGTGTGGCAATCAACACCGAGTGTCGGGCTGCACAGACGGCATCGAAATAGAGTTTCGACACCGACGGCAGTCCCTCGCAGGGCCCCGAAGAGAATATCTGCATCGGCAGATATTCATCGACTTTCCGCTCTTGCGGAGAGGACGCCTTTTGTATGTCTCTCTCCCCCTTCGACAAACCGCCGCCGGCCGCACACCAATCCTCCTCGAAAAGATGCATCAACTCATCGACAGCCTCGCCGGAAACTTTCAGCAACATATCTTTCCACCGCCCCAGACCGTCACCATGGAGATAGCGTTTTGCAATATTTATGCCACCCATAAAGGCTATCTCTCCATCCGTAATGACCATTTTTCTATGGTTTCGGTGATTGGCATAAGAGAGACGCGGCAGTCGGACCCGCATGGAGAATCGCAGTTCCACACCAGCAGAACGCAAACGGCTCGCATGGCGATGGAGGCGCAGGCTGCCCAACCAATCACACAACACTCTCACCCGCACACCGCATCGGGCCCGCTCGGCAAGCAAATCACACAGCGACAGCCCCACTTCGTCGGGACACAAAATATAGCTCTCCAAACAGACGCTTCGGCGCGCCTGTCCGACGGCACCGAACATCTCTTCCAAAGCGGCAGAACAATCGGCGAACAACTCCGCATGATTATGGCGAAGGATTGGAACACCGAGTCGTAGCAGTCTGCGGGCCACCCGTCGGGCTGATTCGGGCAAAGAGGAGAGTAACCCGTCGGGTGGCAACGGCCGACGGTCTGCACGATGATGACGACGGAATCGCACCCCGTCGAGAGAGAGCCATAGCACTATTCCGACCACCGGAATAAAGACCATTAGCAACCCCCACAGCAACACGACAGAAGGGCGCGACTCACTCTCCAAGAGAGTCAGCAGGCAATAGGCGAGCAACAAAATATAGATTGTCGCCAAAAAGAGCATCGCTATAACAATTATATCCCCCGACATAGCTGCCGTCTGTCATGTGAGCAATCGGCCGAATGGAGCAATTTGAGATAAATTCGGCCAAATGATTGCATTTTAAATAAAAAGACGTATCTTTGTTTCGTTATTGTGGATGAAGGATTCTAATCGTAGGATTGGAATTCTTCTATCCTTTTTGTCTGTAATCAAAAAGATTTTTACTAAAAAACAACAAAGCCATGGCTGAAACTGTATATTTGACCAAAGAGGGCTATAACAAATTAAAAGCCGAATTAGACCAACTGCGAATCGAAGAGCGTCCGAAAGCCGCCGCTGCCATAGCCGAGGCCCGCGACAAAGGCGACCTCTCGGAAAATGCAGAGTATGACGCAGCAAAGGAGGCTCAGCGCAATCTGGAAGCACGCATCATGAACATGGAGATGACGCTCGCTAATGCACGTATCCTCGACGAATCCCGCGTCGGCACCAGCAAAATACAGATACTCAACAAGGTGACTCTCAAAAATCACAACACCGGAAAAACCGTTGTCTATACCCTCGTATCCGACCATGAGGCTAATCTCAGAGAGGGTAAGCTTTCGGTGGGCACCCCCATCGGAAAGGCACTGATTGGCAAGAAGAAAGGCGACGTTGTAAATGTCATCGTTCCGGCCGGTGAGGTGAAATTCGAAATACTCGACATCTCCATCTAAACACAAAGACGGAGTTATACCTATTTATATAAGGCCCTCCCATACGGAGGGTCTATTTTTTATAACCACACAAAAGGCAATAGAGGCTATGTTTGAAAAAGACAACATGATGTATTTCGACAATCTGTCGGCCTTCAAAGAAGTAGTTCACCTTCAAACCACTCGCAACGGCGGTTTCTCCAAATGCGAATTCGGCTCGATGAACATGGGGTATTCGGTTGGAGACAATGCAGATACGGTACTTATGAATCGGAATGAGGTCGCTCGCATCACAAGCATGGACTTAGAATGTTTCGTCTTTCCCCAGCAACGTCACACTGCCAACATAGCCATAGTGACAGAGGCAGAGTGCGGCCGCGGGGTTTATCCTCACAAGCAGGATGCACTTCCCGAAACCGACGCACTCATAACGCAACGACGCAACATAATGCTGTGTATAAAGACGGCAGATTGCATTCCCGTACTCCTTTACGACCCTGAACGACTCGTGATTGCCGCCATACATGCCGGTTGGCGTGGTACGGCCGCCCAAATAACACTCCAAACAGCCATGAAGATGATTGAGCAATTCGGCTGTAAAGCCAAGAACATCATTGCCGGTATCGGGGCGGGAGCAGGGATGTGTTGCTACGAGACAAACGAAGATTTCTACAATCAAATAGTTTCGAGTCTTGGAGGTATTGCCTATCCCTCCTACGCAGAAAACAACCATCACATAGACCTGAAAGAGATAAATAGGCTGCAATTGCTCAGCGTAGGTCTTGACAGCCGCAATATTGAGGTAAATCCTGTCTGCACCATTTGTAATTGCGACAACCATTTCTCTCATAGAGGCAGCAGAGGCATCACTGGACGTGCTCTCACCTGCATCTGTATAAGGTAAAGCCGAATAGTTTTACAAGTATTTGCCGCTGAATAAAACAAAAGCACGCTCTATGGCGCGCTTTTGTTTTTATCCGGTAGTCAAAAACATTAGGAGG
>JAZODY010000172.1:0-1540 GCA_045597245.1 Tidjanibacter sp. | reverse complement strand
AATCCCAGCTGGCGCACCATCTCCTTCACCACCGCAATCTGCTGAAAATCTTTCTCTCCGAAGAACGCCTTGTCGGGATTGACCAACGAAAACAGACGGCTCACCACCTGACCCACTCCGTTGAAATGGCCCGGACGGCTGGTACCCTCCATCACCTTGTCCACCTCTCCGAAATCGAAGATGCGGGTGTCGGGTTCGGGATAAATCTCCTCCACCGAGGGGGCGAAGACGAGGTCGGCACCGGTTGTTTCGAGCAGTTTCATATCCTGTTCGAGAGTGCGCGGATAGTTTTTAAGGTCGTTTTTATCGTTGAATTGGGTGGGATTCACAAAGATGCTGACCACCGTCACTGCGCACTCGGCGCACGATTTCCTCACCAGCGAAAGGTGGCCGTTGTGCAAGGCACCCATTGTGGGAACGAATCCCACCGAGCCTTTGGCTCTCAATTCTCCGAGAATCTGCTGCAACTCGGCCACATTGTCTGTCAGTTTCATGTGTGTTATTTTTGCTATTGCAATCCGTAATACGCGGCAAAGTTAGGAATAAATAACAAACGGTATAAAATTTTCGCAAGAAATTTATAAATTTGCGAAATACATTACACTAATATTATATGAAAAAAAGTTTAATATTTCTCTTGACAACAATGATTTTAGGCGTTGTTTCCTGCACGGGCGAAACGGAACCCGCTCAGGCCGATTCGAAATGGTTGGTCGATAACTTCGACGACATAAAGGTTTTGCGTTACTATGTGGACGGATTCGAGAATCTGCCGCTCCAACAGAAAGAGCTCATCTACTACATGAGCATGGCCTCGGTGAGCGGACGCGACATCATATTCGACCAGAATTTTAAATATAATCTCGCGGTGAGGAGAACTTTGGAGGCGGTCTATGAGAACTACGAGGGCGATAAGTCGGGCGACGAGTGGGCCGCTTTTGAGAAGTATCTCAAAAAGGTGTGGTTTGCCAACGGTGTGCACCACCACTACTCCAACGACAAGTTCCATCCCGAGTTTTCGCGTGCCTCTTTCGACGCGTGGGTGGCCGCCGTACCGCAGGAGTGCTTCCCGCAGGATTTCGGTTCGTTCGAGGAACTTATTGCCACTGTGAGCGAGGTAATCTTCAATGACGAACTTTATAAAACCAAGAACAACAGTCTCGACGGTCAGGACCTGTTGCTCACCTCGGCCATGAACTACTACGAGGGTGTGTCGCAGCAGCAGGCCAACGACTTCTATGCCGCCATGGTCAATCCTGCCGACAAGACCCCCATATCATACGGCTTGAACTCCAAGTTGGTCATGAAAGAGGGCAAACCCTTCGAGCAGGTCTATCGCGTGGGCGGCATGTATTCCGAGGCTTTGGAGCAGATTGTCTTCTGGTTGGAGAAGGCCGCCGGTGTTGCCGAGGGTGCACAGAAGGAGTATATCGAGAAGTTGATTTCATACTATAAGTCGGGCGATTTGAAGGAGTTCGACGAGTTCAATATCATGTGGGTGCAGGATACGGACTGTTTCATCGATTTCGTAAATGGTTTC
>JAZODY010000171.1:0-1913 GCA_045597245.1 Tidjanibacter sp. | reverse complement strand
GGATTTCAGATTGACACCGCCCTTGACATCCACATCGAAAAGTATCGTGTTGCCCTTGCCCCATATACGCTCCAACTCGCTGCGCAACGTACCATAGCAAGTGCCCTTATATACCTCTTCCCACTCCACGAAACAACCCTGCTCGACACGTCGTGCAAACTCCTCGTTCGAGAGGAAATGGTAGTCTTTGCCGTCTTCCTCCGTTCCGCGCGGCGCACGCGATGTGGCCGAGATGGAGAATTCCAAATTGTCGAACATCTGCATCAGTCTGTGCACGATGGTGGTCTTTCCCGACCCCGAGGGGGCCGAAAAGATTATCAGTTTCCCGTTATTCATATCCGTCAATCAGTCGATTATCACAAAATATTCAACCCCTGCTCCTTTATCTTCTCCAACTCATCCTTCATCTTCACGACCAGAATCTGAATCTCGCTGTTGTTGGCCTTCGAGCCGAGCGTGTTAATCTCACGCCCCATCTCCTGCGCTATGAATCCCAGCTTGCGGCCGGCGTTCTCCTCGCTGTCGGCCACCTCTCTGAAATATTTGCAATGATTCGTAAGTCGCACCTTCTCCTCCGTAATGTCGAGTTTCTCGACATAGAAAATCATCTCCTGTTCCAACCTGTTGGAGTCCACCGGAATGGCCATAGCCTCTATATTCTCCCTTATACGATTCCTGACCACCTCCACTCTGCTCTGCTCATAAGGTTCCACCTGTCTTTTATACTCCATGATGCGGTCCACCCTGCCGAGCAAATCGGCAATCAGGATGGCCCCCTCCTGAATACGAAAACTCTCCAACGCCGCCATAGCGCCGTCCACAGCCGCAAACAGAGCAGCCTTCTCCTCCTCTTCAACGGTCTCCACATTGTGTGAAACGACCTCGGGCATGGTAAGCGCCGAACGGAACAATTCGGCCTCCTGCCCCGCCACATCGGCTCCGTTCTCGGCAGCAAGCTGCTTGAACAAGGCAAAATAGGAGGCAAACAGCTCCTTATTAACCATAGTCTTCATTGCCGTTTCCGACGACTCTACGGAGATAAACATCTCCACCTTGCCGCGCGAAAGCACCTTGCCGACCATGTTGCGTATGTCGTACTCAAACGGACGATACAAATGGGGCAGCTTGACCGACATGTCGAACTGCTTGCCGTTGAGCGAACGAATCTCCACCGTTATCTTCTTACCGGCAACCTCGACCTCCGACTTGCCGTATCCTGTCATCGATTTTATCATAACAAAGCACTCTTTTATACCAATCAGCAAAGATAGTGATATTTTAGTCAAAAATAAAAGAGCGGGCCCTCGCTATTTTGCGAGAGTCCGCTCTTTTTTATTCATCTGGCAAGAGACGTTCGGATATCCTGTTCCCTTAGGGCCAGATGATGTTGTCGCGATGCGACACATCCTTCTCCTTATAGAACTGTCCGTCGGGCAGATAGTAGAGTTGCACCTTCCTGTTGCCGTTTTCGAGTTCCAACACATACTGTTGCGAGCCGTCGGCATATTGAAGATAATCCACCCCTTCCTGACGCCACGAGGCATAGCCGCTGTTGCCGAAAGCGCTCTGCACCTCAGCGGGAACTTCACTCCACAAAATCTCGGTATCACTCATAATCCAAGTGTTCCGTCCGTCGAACCACGCATTCATATCATGGCGGTCGTTCCAGAAATCGGCCACATAATAGACACCTCTCTTGTCCCAATCGACATCCACCGCATTGGGATACTTGTCGAACAAGGCATCAAACATATCCTGCGATACTCTCACATCGTCATCGTCATCGCAAGACACAAAAGCGAATGCCGCAAACAACAGCATGGCAAATAGTTTAGTTTTAGCTTTCATAACGAATCCGGTTTAAGAATGAAACATTTGTGAATATTTATTTGTCAAATCTGCCGCACACCATA
>JAZODY010000170.1:0-4802 GCA_045597245.1 Tidjanibacter sp. | reverse complement strand
TTCTTTCTGATGTAGCTCACCTCGGGCACTCTCGTGTAGGGCAGAAAACCGAGCAACTGCTCCTGCAAATCGTGACGAATGGCAATACGCTGCCTGCCAAACCACTTCTTGGGGGTATCCACCGCCCGTCCTTTGGCATCGGTGAGCAGGTCGATGGGTGTGTAGTTGCCCAGACGTGCCGAGTCGGCCCCCGTCAGAAGTCCGTCGGCCTTGTCGTCGTAGTTTGTCCACAGGCCCCAATTTGAACGACGCCTCTCATCGCCCCCCTGTTCTTTCCAACGCCCGGGTTTCTCCACCATAGGCGGGATGCCGGGCTGACGCATCGGGTCGGCCTCCTGAGCGGGCAGGATGGGAATCTGCATTCCCAACTGGCCGAGCATGTTGTAGTAGTTCATGTCGCTGTTCACATCCTCGGGCGGAGTGTCGGGCAACGACATGTATATCTTCACCGGACCGCTCCACGGGTCGAAATTGAAGAGCGTACGGCCATCCCTGCGCTCGGCTTTCAGCCCCCTGCCGTTCTGCAACGCCACCACATACTGAGTGTTAGCGGTAGGCACGACCAAAGTGAGCGGCACGTTGAAAAGTTCCTTGTCGAGCGTCATCGTCGGCTCCACCATCACCACGTCGCCCTCCCTGCTGATGTCGAGCGCAACATTGTCGCGTTCGGCAACATAGGCCGCCACATCGTGGAATGTGGCAATCCACAGACGTCCTTTGAGAGCAAAGACATGGTCGAAATGGTCCCAGAGAATCTGCGCATCGGTGAAGGCATCATAGCCGTAATTTATGCCATGACTCATTCCCACGCCCCACTCGCCTTTTTCAAGCAGTTCGTCAATCCATGCGGCCAAATTCTCTCGCGTACTGCGCGAACCGACAGCCACCTGCTCCGTACGCGTCCCCACTCTGCCCCGCGAAGCGAACTCTATCGTACGCTCATCCATATTATTGAACGGGTAGCAGAACGTGTGCGGAAAGAGGCCCGTATGCGACCAAATCACCGTATCGTTGTGCTGAATCTCATATCGGAGCTCCTCATCATCCAATCGCGTAACATGCCTATGTGCCCAGCCGTGGTTCGACACCTCCTGTCCGGCCTTTGCCATCTCTGCCAACTGTTCCCACGACACACGCGGAGTGGTTCCCTGCTCCTCCCGCGAGAGGTCGATGGTGCTGCCGTTCACCCAGAATGTGGCTTTGATGTCACGCTTGCGCAACTCGGGATAGAGCACCGTATAGTGTTCTATCAGACCGTCGTCGAAGGTGTAGCTCACTGCCGCCTCGCGGTCGCCCTGATAACGTGCCACATGGATACCGTCAACAGTGTCGGCAGCCGCAACTCCCGCCACGGCCACCACACTCAACATACATATTATAAGTCGTTTCACCTCACTTATATTTTTATAGGCTTCTCTTATCTGTTCTCCGTCGGCTATTTCTGTTCCTTGCCGTTCACCACAACGTTTTTCATCTTGTAGGAGTCGAACGTCGTCTTGTCCCACGAATCATCGCCTGCCTCCACATTGAGATTCTCAAACGTGAAATCGTAAACATCATACTGCTCCTTGTTGCCACGCACGCCGAGGAAACGGTCCACCTTCATGTCGATATTGCGGAAGGTTACGTTGTTGGCATACGAGCGCGGCATCTCGGTGTGTCCTTTCAGGTCGAAGAACTGGGTCCACGGAGCAATGCCCAGCAACGAGCGGCAGTGGCCTGTGATATTCTCTATGGTGATGTACTCATAGCGCTGCGGGGTATCGGGACGCATCTTCAACTGCAACAGACTGCCTCCGCCATTGGCGTGACAATCGCGCATCAGGATGTTCACTGCATGAACCGACTCGCTGCCGCAGGTCATGCAGCTGCCCGTCGTGTTGTCGAAGATGCACTTCTCAACGAGGATATTGCGGTTTTCGCCATTGGCGGGGTCTTTGTCGGCATCGGGACCCTTACCGCCCTTGAAGCAGATGGCGTCGTCGTTCACCGTCAGACGGCAGCCCACAATGTGGAAATTGGAGCAGACGTCCATGTCGATACCGTCGGCGCTGGCCGAACGGATGGGCTCGATGGGCGAGAAGATGCGCACGTTGAGAATCTTCACATGGTCGCTCTTATAGCAGTGGCAGCTCCAGAAAGGAGAGTTCTGCATGGTGACATCGGCCAGCACAACATTGCGACAATTATTCATGAAGAACAGGCGGGGACGCTGCTCGTCCTTGTTGGTGCAGCTGGGATTCCACAGGCGACGCGTGCGGAAAGCCTGCCAATAGGGTGAACCGTTACCGTCAATCACGCCCTTGCCGGTGAGGGTGAATCCATCGAGATTCTCGGCATTGATGAGGGCGGCGAAGTATTTACACCACTCTCCCTCGATGCGGGTCATCACGAGCGGGAAGTCCATGATGTAGTCGCTGCCGAGCAAGATGGCACCCTGTTTGATGTGGATGTGCACGCCCTGTTTCATGAAGAGCGCACCCGACTTCACGATACCCTCGGGGAATACCACCACACCGCCGCCTTCGGCAGCAGCCTTGTCAATCACTGCCTGCACCTTCTCGGTCTGCAATCTCACGGGGTCGCTGATTACCCCGTAGTCGGCCAGATTATAGACGGTACCCAGCGTGCCGATGTCGGGCACGTCGGCATTGTCGAACCACTCGGGGATGGGGGTTCCGTCGGGAAATACATTGCTCTTGTTCTCCTTTGCCGTGGCCGAGAGAGCCATCATGGCAACACTAATCAGTGTGATAAAAAGTTTCTTCATCTTCCTAAAAGTTTTTATGGTTTGTTAATTCAATTATATCCGTCCCACTCAAATTCTCACATTCACTCCCTGCTCCCTGAGTGCCTTTTTCAACACCGGAATGGGAATCTCGCCATAGTGAAATATGCTGGCCGCAAGCGCCGCATCGGCACGCCCCACCGTCAATACATCGGCAATGTCCTGCACCGAGCCGGCTCCGCCCGAGGCGATGATGGGAATGGAGAGCATGTCGGCCAGACGCGCAAACGTCTCGCATGGGTAGCCCTGCTTGGTGCCGTCGTGATTCATGGAGGTGAACAATATCTCGCCCGCCCCCCTCTCCTGAGCCTCGCGAGCCCACAAGAAGAGTTCCTTGTCGGTCATGTTGCGCCCCCCGTGCGTGGTCGCACGCCACACTCCCTCCTCGGTCATCAGTGCATCGATGGCCACCACCACAAACTGATTGCCGTAGTGTGACGCAATGTCGTCTATCAACGAGGGGTTGCGCAGAGCGGCACTATTGATTGAAATCTTATCCGCGCCCGCCTCCAACAGTCGCGCCGCATCGTCCACAGTGCCTATTCCTCCGCCCACCGTAAACGGAATATCAATCTCGGCAGCCACACGCTCCACAAGTTTGGTGAACGTACTGCGTCCCTCGTAGGTGGCACTGATGTCAAGATAGACCAACTCGTCGGCCCCCTCCTCGGCATACTTGCGCCCCAGAGCCACCGCATCGCCCACATCGGCCAGATTCAAAAAGTTTACCCCCTTCACCGTGCGGCCGTCCTTCACGTCGAGGCATGGAATTATTCTCTTTGTAAGCATCGTCTTCGTTCGGATTAAAGTGTGAGAAAGTTATGCAATATACGCTCGCCCGTCGAGCCGCTCTTCTCGGGATGGAACTGCGTTCCGAAAAAATTATCCCGTCCCAACGCACCGCAGAAATCCACGCCATGATTGGTGAGCGCGATGGCCTCAGGGCACATCTCGGCATGATAAGAGTGAACATAATAAACAAACGCCCCCTCCTCGACACCATCGAAAAGTCCCGTCCTCAGCCCCTCAATCTTATTCCATCCCATATGCGGAATTTTTAAATACTGGGCTTCTGTGGGAAGTCCGGACCTTTGTACCGCGTCCCTCTCTGTGGAGAGTCCGAACCTTTGAGCCGCGTCCCTATCAGCGGGCAGCCCGAATTCTGGTGCCGCCTCCCTGCGGAACTTAACCACGTCGGTATCGAAAATACCCATACACTCCGCCGCTCCCTCCTCGCTGCGACGACACATCAACTGCATACCCACACATATCCCCAGCACCGGCACCCTCAGCGACGGAATCAATCTGTCCAGTCCCCTCTCGGAGAGCTTTCTCATGGCGGCCGAAGCCGTCCCCACTCCGGGCAGCAACACCCGCTCCGCCGACCTTATGACATCGTGGTCGGCCGTAACCGTAAACTCCGCACCGAGGCGGTGCAGTGCATTCTTCACCGAGCGCAGATTGCCCGTATCATAATCTATTATAGCTATCATTTTCTCTCTGTTTCAATCAACTATCTCTTGTCTGTTCGGTCGGTTTCGGTCCGTTTCCGCAAGCCGACAAGCATCCTGCGACATAAAAACATAGCGAAACACAAGAGCAGAACTCCCTGTCTGCACATGGCATTCTCCCCGAGCCGCATCCTATATTTTACAAATATAGGAATAAAATTGTCTATATTCATCCTCCCGCAGCCCCTATACGATTTTTTAAACAATAAATCTTGTGTATCGGGTATTTATTCACGCTGCCAGCTCCCTGCGTTCCGCCACGTCGTCCCCTAATCGACCTCGCACAGCGCCTCGCAAAACAAAAAAACCGCGACGAGTTTTCTCGTCGCGGTCACATATCTCAATCGCCTCTCGCCCTTCGGCTTACTCCCACTCGATGGTGGCACTCGGTTTCGGCGACATGTCGTAACATACTCGGTTCACGTTCTTCACCTCCTTCAAGATGCGGTCCGTAATCTTCATCAGCACAGCCCAATCCACCTGCTCGATGGTGGCGGTCATGG
>JAZODY010000169.1:0-14118 GCA_045597245.1 Tidjanibacter sp. | reverse complement strand
ACCGCTTCGGGCGGTCCGTTTTTGAATACTCCGTTGGAGGAGTTGGCGAGTGTGACGGTGGAGCAGGCGTTGCGGCATCCGAATTGGAGTATGGGGGCGAAGATAACGATAGATTCGGCCACGTTGGTCAATAAGGGATTTGAGGTTATTGAGGCCCATTGGCTGTTCGGCCTTGCGCCGGAGAAGATAGATGTATTGGTCCATCCTCAGTCTGTTGTTCACTCAATGGTGGAGTTTGAGGACGGTGCCATCAAGGCTCAGTTGGGTACTCCCGACATGCATCTGCCAATTCAGTATGCCCTTATGCACCCGCTCAGATTGAAGTGCGGCGAGGAACGATTCGACTTTCTGCAACATCCCGAACTTACGTTTCGTGCAGTGGACTATGAGAAGTTCCCCATGTTGGCCGCTGCTTATGAGTGTTTGCGCAGGGGGGGGAATAGCTGCTGTGTGATGAATGCCGCCAATGAGATTGCAGTGAGGGCCTTTTTGGACCATCGCATCAAATATACCGACATCGCCCGCATAATAACCGCCTGTTTGGAGAAGGCCACGTTTGTGGCGTCGCCCACGCTCGATGACCTTGCTCAGAGCAACGACGAGGTGCGCAGAATGGCCGAGATTTTTGTTTAGAGCGGACGGAGGCGAGTTTGTGTTTGAGCGGTGCAGATGGAGGATGTTGTTGGCGCGGTCGAAAACCACCTTGCTGGCAAGTGCCGCATCACCGTTAGAATAGGTTAATTAGGATTCAAAAGTAACAAATTATGGAAGTAATAATAAAGATTGCGCAATTTCTGCTCAGTTTTTCGCTGTTGGTGATTGTGCACGAGTTCGGTCATTTTCTTTTTGCCAAGATTTTCGGAGTGAGAGTGGAGCGATTCCAACTCTTTTTCGGCAAGTCGTGGCTGAGTTTCAGGGCCGGAGAAACGGTCTATGCGGTGGGTTGGATACCCTTCGGCGGATTTGTGAAACTGTCGGGTATGATAGACGAAAGCATGGACCTTGAACAGATGAAACAGGAGCCGCAACCGTGGGAGTTTCGCACCAAACCGGCATGGCAGAGATTGTTGATTATGGTCGGCGGTGTGATGATGAACGTGGTTCTGGCCTTTGTTATATATGTAGGTATGAGTTGGGCGTGGGGCGAACAATATATCTCCAACGAAGATATGCGTTACGGCTATGCGTTCAGTCCTATGGCAGAGGAGTTGGGATTTCGCGATGGCGACAGGATTATCTCCATTGCCGGCCGAAGGGTGGCGGATTATGCCAAGATTCTGCCCGATATCGCCATCGAGTCCGATGACCGCAGGGTAGAGGTGGAACGAAATGGTGAACTTATGACCATTACATTGCCCGTCATACCCATTCAGGATTATATGGATGATGCCGAGTTTATCGTTCCTCGATATCCGTTTGTGGTGCAGGAAGTCGTGGATGGGATGGGTGCCGCGGCGGCGGGAGTGATGCAGGGTGATAGTCTGGTGTCGTTCAACGGTCGGCCGGCCCACTTCTTCGATGAATACTCAACTCTGTTTGCCGACAATGCAGGCAGCGAGGCTCTGCTGGGTGTGGTACGTGACAGTGCTGGCGTGATGCTCAACAAAGAGCTCAGCGTGTCGATTTCTCCGGATGGGAAGATAGGCGCAATGGTCAGTGGCGGAAATTATCTCACGTTGCGCTCAACGAAATACAACTTCTGGGAGGCTGTTCCGGTGGGAGTCAGGCGTGTGGGTCGCGAGATAAGCGACTATTGGAAACAACTTAAAATGTTGGTCAAACCAGAAACGGAGGCCTATAAATCGTTGGGCGGTCCCATAGCGATAGGCAATGTATTTCCCTCGCAATGGAATTGGGAGGTGTTGTGGCGTTTGACGGCCATGCTCTCGGTGGTGCTGGCCATAATGAATATTCTGCCCATCCCCGCATTCGACGGCGGCCATGTGTTGTTCCTGCTGGTGGAGATAGTGACGCATCGCAAACCGAGTGACAAGGTGTTGATTTATGCCCAGACGGTGGGGATAGTGCTGATTCTTTCGCTGATGCTGTATGTGACTTGGAACGATATTACGAGGTTTTTTTTACAATAGACTAAATTTATGTTAAATTTCGCCTATGTGCTTGTAGAATTGTTTCACATATAGTACTTTTGGTGTCGAACAAGTAAGTGGAATCAATAAAAAACGTAGAAGAGTATGGAGACAAATGCTCAGAAATATGTCGAGTCTTTCATGGCCGACATCATTGCTAAGAATCCGAATGAGAAGGAGTTTCATCAGGCCGTACGCGAGGTGGCAGAGAGTGTGGCACCATATATCGTGGCCAATCCCCAGTTGATTAAAATGAAGATATTGGAGCGTATTGCAGAGCCCGAGCGCGTGATTATGTTCCGAGTTCCGTGGGTGAACGATAATGGCGAGGTGATGATTAACAAAGGTTATCGTGTTCAGATGAACAGTGCCATAGGTCCCTATAAGGGAGGAATCAGATTTCATTCGAGTGTGAATTTGAGCATTTTGAAGTTCCTTGCTTTTGAGCAGACATTCAAGAACAGCCTCACCACGCTGCCGATGGGTGGCGGTAAGGGCGGCTCCGATTTCTCGCCCAGAGGCAAATCGGATAATGAGGTGATGAGATTCTGCCAGAGTTTCATCACAGAGTTGTATCGCCATATCGGTCCCGATACCGACGTGCCGGCGGGTGACATCGGTGTTGGCGGCCGCGAGGTGGGATATATGTTCGGTCAGTATAAGCGTTTGCAGAACGAGTTTACAGGTACATTTACCGGTAAGGGTATCGCTTTCGGCGGCTCGTTGATGCGTCCCGAGGCTACCGGTTACGGAACCTGCTATTTCGCAGAGGCCATGTTGGCAACCAGAGGCGACAGCTTCAAGGGGAAGAACGTGGTTATCTCGGGTTCGGGTAATGTGGCTCAGTTCGCAGCCAAGAAGGCATTGGAGTTGGGTGCAAAGGTGCTTACAATGTCTGACTCGAACGGCTATATCTACGACCCTGACGGAATCGACGAGAAGAAGTTGGCCTACATTTTCGAGTTGAAGAATGTGTTGCGCGGCCGCATCAAGGAGTATGTGGAGCAGTATCCGTCGGCACAATACTTCCCCAACGAAAGACCGTGGGGCGTGAAGTGTGACATCGCAATGCCTTGCGCAACCCAGAACGAGTTGAATGGCGACGAGGCCAAGACTCTGTTGGCAAACGGATGTACGTGTGTTGCCGAGGGTGCAAACATGCCGTCCACTCCGGAGGCTATTGCTGCGTTCCAGCAGGCCAAGATTCTCTACTCGCCGGGTAAGGCCTCCAATGCGGGTGGTGTCGCCACTTCGGGATTGGAGATGACCCAGAACTCCAACCGTCTGAGCTGGAGTTCGGAGGAGGTGGATGCCAAGTTGCACCAGATTATGAGTTCCATTCACGACGTGTGCGTGAAATATGGTACTCAGCCCGACGGTTATGTTGATTACGTGAAGGGTGCCAACATCGCCGGTTTCATGAAGGTTGCAAACGCAATGCTTGCACAGGGTATTGTGTAGAGATACATAATTCAGTTTTTTTATAAGGTTTTCGGCCTCCATTCTGAGATTGGGGGCCGTTTTTTTGTGGATGTGCAATACGGGTTTCGAGGGTTTTTACTAACTTTACGTCAGTTAATCAACAGAAGAGAGAAGAGATGGCAAAGGTAAAAAAGGTCTTTTTTTGCACCGAGTGTGGCTTTGAGGCCCCGAAGTGGATGGGCAAATGTCCGTCGTGCGGTGCGTGGAACAGTTTCTCGGAGGAGGTGGTTAGCAGAGGGGATGATAAGTCTGTGACCTCGTTGCACACCTCCGAGGCTCGGGTGCAGAAGATAGCCGACATTGAGGATGTGGAACACAGGCGCATAATGCTGAGCAGTGCCGAGACCAACAGGGTGTTGGGTGGCGGCCTTGTTAAGGGCTCGATGATATTGCTGGGAGGAGAGCCGGGTATCGGTAAATCGACACTTACGTTGCAGGTTGCGCTCAACAGTGCCAATATCAAGACGCTGTACGTGTCGGGAGAGGAGTCGCCGCAACAGATAAAGATGAGGGCGGCCCGCATTGGAGGCGACAACGACTCGTGTTATGTCTATGGCGAGACGGTGTTGGAAAACATTCTTGCACAGATAGATGCGGTCAGGCCCGATTTGGTGGTGATAGACTCGATACAGACCATTTACAGTCAAACCATCGATTCCTCGGCAGGCAGTGTGTCGCAAATAAGGGAGTGCGCCGCTCTGCTGTTGAAGTATGCCAAAACGACAGGAACGTCAATCATCATCATCGGCCATATAACAAAGGACGGCACCATTGCCGGCCCGAAGATTCTGGAACACATCGTCGATGTGGTGTTGCAGTTCGAAGGGGACAACAACAATGTCTATCGCATTCTGCGCGGTATAAAAAACCGATTCGGAGCCACGTTTGAGATTGGAGTTTTCGAGATGCGCGGTGAGGGATTGGTGGAGGTCGATAACCCCTCGGAGATTCTGTTGTCGCACTACGACGAGCCGCTGAGCGGTATCTCGGTGGGGGCTGCGGTGGATGGCATCAGGCCATATCTGATTGAAGTGCAGGCGTTGGTGGGTAATGCCGCCTATGGCACTCCGCAACGTTCGGCTACGGGATATGACTTCAAAAGACTCAATATGTTGAATGCCGTATTGGAGAAACGTGTGGGATTGAAGATGTTTTCGAAGGATGTCTTCTTGAACTTTGCGGGCGGATTCAAAATTCAAGATACGGGGCTTGATTTGGCGGTCGTGGCGGCCATTATCTCCTCCTATTTCGACCGTCCCATTGCCGAAGGAGTGTGTTGTGCGGGTGAGATAGGTCTTTCGGGTGAGGTTCGTCCGGCGCCGCGTAGCGAGCAGCCTATCAGCGAGGCGGCCGGTCTGGGATTCGGACGTATTGTGGTGTCGGGTTATCTGCGTAAGAGTAAAATCAAAATGCCCGAAGGAGTGGAAGTGGTCTACATCAACAATGTTGCCGAATTGCCCAAAGCCATTTTTTGATTGTCGGGGAGTGGCGGGCAGGCGTGAGGCGGCAGGGTACGAAACCTGATGAATGCGCCTTAATGCCGAGACCGAGAGAGCGTTTCCGCTCACCGAAACTACATGTGGGCCGGAGAGTTAATCCAATTTCACCCAATTCTCAATTACATCGAGGGAGTCGGCGGTGTCGGCGCCCTCGAAATCTTTTATCTCTGCCTCCGATATGGTTTCCAGATAGACGTCGAGCATCTTCTCTGCCGTAGGCTTGTGACTCCAATGCCACGGTTCCGACGCGTAACCTTTTGTGCGACCGTCGGTGTAGGGGCGGAAGAAGTTGTACTCTGCGGCGTGAGTTTCGAGCCACTGCAACATACGTTTTCCGCGTTCGGTACGAAAATAGGCGTTCTCCACACTGTTGAGGTCGATGTCCGTACCCCAATGGTGGCGCGAGGTGGAGGGCATGGAGCTGTAACGGAGTATGTGTCGTGCGCGCTCAACGGGTGTCATGTGGCTGCGTTCGGGGGCGTTCCACTTGCGTTCCCAGATTATGCGCTGGCGGTCGAAACTCCTGAATGCCGACACTATGACCAATTCCACACTGTCGGCACGTGCGGCCTCCTGCATCCGACGAAAATCGTCATACGCGGCGGTGCGCAACCAATGACCATCGCTGTAACTCCATTCGGGACGGGTGGGCGTGACCTTGCCGAGCAGTTCGTCGCGTGTCTGTCCTGCGGCCGCGGTGGTTGTCAGGAGCGTGAGCAGCAGTGTAAGAATTCCTCTCTTCATGTAACAAAGATACAAAAAGCGGCCTGAACAAAGAAACTTTCAGTGCCCTATTTTTTTCTCTTCGCCCCTTTTTCGTGTCCGAAAACATCTCTTCGACAAAAAAAACAATAATTTTTTCACTCTTTGTAATTGTTTGTAAATCAGTTTGTAATGGCGTTTTATCCCCCCCGTTGAAAATTCCTTTTGGTGACGTGTTATATTTTTGGATTTTATTCGTCTAATAAGTAGATTCGCGAACAAAACATGTGAAAACGATAACTAAACCATAAAAGAAAATGAGGAAATTTTTTATGCTAATCACTTCATGCCTGCTTGCTACGGGCATGGCTGCGGCGGCTCGCTCTATGGCGGAGTTGTCGGGCAGGGTTGTGAATAATAGTGGCGAGGCTGTGGCCTATGCCACCGTCATGTTGTTGCGTGCCGACTCGGTGCAGGTTGCCGGAACGGTCAGCGACGAACAGGGCTTGTTCGGCATGACGGCCGAGGAGGGCGACTATCTGTTGCGCATCAACTGCATGGGGTATGCCGACAGCCAGCGCGAGGTCTCCCTCCTCGGACGTGTGGAGTTGGGAGATGTGGTGCTTGATGAGGCTGCCGAGCAGATTGAGAGTGTGGTGGTCAGCACCCGACTCGTGACACGCGAGGCAGACCGATTTGTGGTGAATGTCTCGGGCAGCAATGTGGCCATCGGCAAAAATACCTATGAGATGATTGGTGTCTCGCCCGGCGTGCGTGCCGACGATGACGGAATCAAAATCAACGGCCGCAGCGGTACGCGTGTGATGATAGGGGAACGCCTGCTCAATATGTCGGGCGACGAACTGATTTCCTATCTGCGCAGCATTCCGGCCGAGAATGTGCAGAAGATTGAGGTTATCCCCATGGCAGGTGCCGACTTCGATGCCGACAGCGCGGGCGGTATCATCAAAATCACGCTCAAAAAGCAACGCAACGACGGTGTGGACGGTACGCTCTCGATGTACGGATACATCCCTGCCGATGGCGAAATCGATTATTGGGCATGGCAGCCATCGTTCCGCGTGAACTACCAGAAAGACCGTCTTAACCTCTACACCAGCGGTTCGTACAGCAAATTCGACGGTACAAGTGATTTTGATGATTTGATTGAACGTTTCGACGAGAACAATTCACTGATTTCGACAGTAAATTCAGCAAGCAAGATGAGAGATGTGAACGAGCCTTATCGTTTGAGTCTGGGTGCTGTTTATGATTTGAACGACCGTCACAGTTTGGGTGCCGAGGTGAATTTCTATACTCGCGATGACATGACGAGAACAATTGCCGATTCGCGACAGCATTTCTTGAATCTCGCCACAAACAACATTGTGGATAACAAGAGCGACTATTTAAATAATAGCGACAACGGCTCGTTGAATGCGACATTGAACTATATCGCCAAACTCGACACCCTCGGTTCCACCTTCAAACTCATTGCCGATTACTCCCATTCCGATGGCGACTCGCGCTATTTGGAGAGTAATGAGGCAACAATGGGTTTGTTGGCACCTGTGACCGAGTATCGTCGTCAGTTGGGGAACAGCGATTTCAACATCTATGCTCTGACCGCCAATGTAGAGAAACGGATTTCGCCGCGCAAGTCGATTCGCTACGGAGGAAAATTTTCATACAATACCGTTTTCGACCGCATGGACTATTACAACAGCTCCGTTGGCGAGCCTTATGATTGGGTCTTCGACGACGATATGACCAATCCTCCGACGGACTATAACGAGAGTGTGGGAGCGCTCTATTTCATCTACAACAATTCATGGAAACGACTCTCTCTGTCGGCGGGGCTGCGCGGAGAGTACACGTGGCTCGAAAACAAAAACGGAGGTGTGGAGCAGAACTATTTCGACCTCTTTCCCAATGCCACTCTCTCCTATGCGCTCAACGACCGGAGCAGCAACATGCTCATCGCACAATATTCGCGCAACATATATCGTCCGTCGTTCTCGGTGCTGAACAACTATCAGATTCGAATCTCGGAGTTCACGACCGTCATCGGAAATCCCAATCTTACGCCCCAGTACTCATCAAACCTCTCGCTCTCCTATGTGTTGAACTATAAGTACACATTCTCGTTGGTGGGGCAGTTTTTGCGCGATGTGATACAGCAGCAGATGTTTACGCGTCCCGACTCGGATTTTATTTACTACCAGCACGTCAATTCGGCCAAGCAGAACACCTATGGTGTCGTCATGTCGCTGCCCTTTGATGTCACCAAATGGTTTACATTCAACTACGACATCAGGGCATTGCGTATGATAACCCGAAGCGAGATGGCCGATACCGATTGTTTCTTTGCCGATATGTCTGCCAACCTGAACTTCACGCTGCCGCGCAACTTCTTCTTCGAGGTCTATGGTTGGTGGATGTCGAAGGTGGAGGTGGGAACACTGACTCAACTGCCTATCGGCGACATCGACATCGCCTTGAAGAAACGATTGAAAAACAACAAACTGACGCTGAGTTTGGGAGTGGATAAGGTGATAGAGTGCCGCCAACGTGTCCATTCTCAGGGCGCGGGATTCAAGGAGCGTTTGAATCAGACCAACCAACCGCGTATCGTTCGCGCTTCGGTAAGCTACAACTTCAATGCGGGCAAGAAATTCTCGAGTCGTACCGTGGAGACGGGAGCAAGCGAGGAGAGGTCGCGCATGTGATGACAGATGGCGATTTTACGATTGTGTGACCATGCTGCCCGAGGTTTCGGCGGTGTCGCTGTTCGCCGACAGGTCGCCGGCATTCGCCTTGTATCTCTCGGAAGAGAATAACAATATATTGTTATTAAATAAGTGTTTTTGTGCAGGAGAGCCGTTGGCTCTCCTGCTTTTTATTCGGGTTTTTCGTGTGGGGTGTCGGGCAAGGAGCGGAGCGGGACGGTGCTCCTGACGGTTGTTTGCAGGTCAAGGTACCCATCCCGAAGAGAGAGTATGACCAATCGCAACATCTGCATATAGAACATAAAAAACGAGGCGGAGAATCTCTCCGCCTCGTTGTGCCCAGAACAGGACTCGAACCTGCAAGCCTCGCGGCACTCGCACCTGAAACGAGCGCGTCTACCAATTTCGCCATCTGGGCATCGCCAAACTTTCGTTTGCGGTTGCAAATATATATAAAATTTGTTTTACTTGCGGCATTTTTCTTGAAAAAAATCGAACTTTCTCTCTTTTTCTTCTTTCCGTATCCTTTCGTGCGATTTCTGTTCGTCGGGGTGTGTATCGCTTTCGGACCTTCGGGGTGGCCTTCGCAGCGGCTCAAAAACAAAAAGATACAGACCGTTACCAATCTGTATCTTTTCAATAACCTAAAACTACTAACCTAAATGAACCTTAAAACTTCGTTGCAAAGATATGGCTAATTTCAGGAAATGCAAGCATTATTAAAAATATTTAATAATAAATTAATGTTGAATTAGCATTAACTTAACACCTCTGTGCAATGTACGGCCACGAGAAAGGGAGAAATAATTACTGTATGTAGAATAATGTATTGCAAACGTTTGCGCTATTTTTTAGGCAAAGAATTGTGATTGTAAGCATTAAATCGTATATTTGCTAAAACCACGTTTGTGGAAACGGCCCGTCAGTATTGTGTGGGGTGGTGAGGCAGTGGCAAGAGAAATTGCGTTTGGATATGATGAGTGTTTTTGTGTTATTGTCGTTGGTTATATTAGGCGTTTGCGCTTGATTGGGAAGGCGGCGATGTTGAGATAAGGTCGTTTACGATAGAGAGTGCTGGGAGAATAAAGAGCGTGGAATTGTTGGGCGAGAGAGGACGACTGAAATTTGAGCAGAGTGATTCGGGACTTTTCATCAAGGTTCCGGAGCGGATGGACGATAAAGATGGGATAAGGACATTTAAGATTAAAATAACTCGTTAGAGTAATTTGTATTCAGATGGTTTTTGGAGGCATCGTTTTTCCGCACGCGAGTTATTTAATTCGTTGTGCGGAGAGCGATGCGGTTTTTTTAATCTTGTGATTGCGGCCGCCGCAGAGGAGCAGGGGGCGGAGCACATGAGATGAACGAGAAAAGAGAGGAGAAATGGAGGAAGTGGTGAGAGAAAGAAAATGAAGAAGGAGAAAGAGTAGAGGAGCGAGTAATAAACAAAAGTTTGAGTGAGATGAAGAGATATGTTTCGTTGAAGGATATTGCCAATAGTCTTGACCTGTCGGTCTCGACCGTTTCGCGGGCATTGCGCGACAGTTACAGCATAAGTCCAGCTGTGAAGAAGAGGGTGTGTGAGGAGGCCAAGCGCCTCGGCTACAAACCCAACTTGATAGCTCAGGGGCTTATTGCCAATGCAACGCGCATCATAGGCGTCATCGTACCCGACTACATGACCTATTTTTATTCTTCCACCATTCACAGCATTGAGAGTTATGCCCGCAGTAAGGGCTACAAGGTTATCATCACCTCTTCGGGAGAGTCCTACGACAAGGAGGTGGAAGCCATAAACAACATGATGTGTCTGCGTGTGCAGGGTATCATAATGTGCATTTCGCAGGAGACAGATGATTATACACACCTCATTGAGTTGCAGAATACGGGTATGCCGGTCGTCTTTTTCGACCGAGTGCCCGATGGCGACGAGTTCTATTCGGTGGT
This sequence comes from Tidjanibacter sp., assembly GCA_045597245.1. Taxonomy (GTDB): domain Bacteria; phylum Bacteroidota; class Bacteroidia; order Bacteroidales; family Rikenellaceae; genus Tidjanibacter. Next base: position 3,669 of record JAZODY010000169.1, on the reverse strand, counting down.
GATGGACGACAGGGAGGCCACCCGCCAGTTGGCGGAGTATCTCATTCTCGGCAGGGGCAAGCAGAGAGTGACCATGCTTGGCGGTCCTTCTTATTTGAATGTGTGTCGAGAGAGGGAGTTGGGCTATCGTGAGGTGATGGCGCGCCACGGAATGGAGGGCAGGGTGGTATGCACCTGCTTTGGCGATTACGACATCCGAGCAGCTGCCGACAGGGTGATAGATTCGACGGAACGACCCGATGCGGTGATTTGTATGAACGACACCACGCTCTATGGACTTCTGATAAGACTTCATGAGCGAGGTATAGATGTGCCCGACGACCTGTTGGTGAGCGGCTTTATCGACCGGCTACATGCCCAGCTGATTTACCCTCACATCCCTTTCATCGACCAACCCACCGAGGAGATTGGCGAGAAGGCTGTGCGTAAACTGCTCTCAATCATCGAGGACGAAAAACGAATCCCGCGCAGGGATGTGTGTCGTTCGCAGCTGTGTACGGAGCATTGTTTTGAACTATAAGGATTATTTTTTTAACAATAAAGTAAAATTCTGGTATGAAAAGACTCTTTTTTATTTCGTTGCTCACGGCAGCCATGTTTGCGTCGTGTGCACAGGAGCAGAAGGGCGTAATCACCACGCTCGACAAACATCCCTTTGCTTATGTGGGCGAGTGGGATACCCGTAATCCCGACAAACAGACTCTTTTTGTAGTTAAGGACGGCAAGGTTGATTGGGAGTATAGCATCCCCATGCACGATGAGTGGGACCGCATTCTCGAATTCGATGATGTGACGGTGCTGCCCGATGGCAATATCGTTTTTGCCGCCATGTCGAAACTCGGCATCGTAACTCCCGAGAAGGAGTTGGTTTGGGAGTTTATCTGCCCTCAGGGTACCGAGTCACACTCCTGCCAACCCATCGACAAGGACCACGTGGTCTTCGCATTGAACGGTGTACCGGGTAAGATTATGATTTGGAACACCACGGCCGACACATTGGTGAAGGAGATTATTGTGCCCACCGAAGGTACCAACTCTCATGGTCAGTTCCGTCATGTGCGCATGACAGAGGCGGGTACGTTTGTTACGGGGCTCATTCATGAGGGACTTGCTGTGGAAATCAATGCCGACGGAGAGATTCTCTGGTCCGCTCCGGCGCCTTCGGCTTGGTCGGTTATCAAACTCGACAACGGCAACTATCTCATCGGTGGCGACAGCAATAGCTATATTCGTGAATTGAATGCTGCCGGCGAAACTGTTTGGGAGATTACTCAGGAGGATGTTCCGTTCAAACTCTACAATACTCAGACCGCTATGCGTCTGGCCAACGGCAACACCATTATCACCAACTGGGTGGCAGGGCGTCCGGTGGAGGAGTGGGCCGGTTCGGTACAATTCTTTGAGGTGACCCCCGAGAAGGAGATTGTTTGGCAGGTGTCGTCGTGGGAGAACCCCGACCTCGGTCCTTGTACCTATCTGCACATTCTCGATGAAGAGGGTGACATCTATTTCGGACAGCAGCGCTAACCGCTCCGTTGCCGCTTGTGCCGACGGGAATGACTGCGGCGGGGCAACAAACGGTGTTATACATAAAACAAGAATCGCGTCGGGCAAAATGCACGACGCGATTCTTGTTTTGTTTATGTTACAAAAGATGCCTTCTCTTACATCATGCCGCCCATGCCGCCTGCGGGCATTGCAGGTGCGGGGTTCTCCTCTTTCTTCTCGGCCAGAACACACTCGGTGGTCAGGAACATCGAGGCGATGGAGGCTGCATTTTCCAGAGCGACGCGGGCCACTTTGGTCGGGTCGATGATGCCGGCAGCCAGCAGGTCCTCATATTTGTCGGTGCGTGCATTGTAACCGAATGCGCCTTTACCCTCTTTCACCTTGTTTACAACAACCGAACCTTCACCGCCGGCATTGGCTACAATCTGACGCAACGGCTCCTCAATGGCGCGACGGATAATCTGAATACCGGTGGTCTCGTCGTCGTTCTCACCTTTCAGGTCGGCCAACGTCTCGGCTGCGCGGATGAATGCAACGCCGCCTCCCGGAACGATACCCTCCTCCACGGCTGCACGGGTTGCGGCCAGAGCGTCGTCCACGCGATCTTTCTTCTCTTTCATCTCAACCTCGGTGGCCGCACCCACATAGAGAACTGCCACACCGCCCGCCAACTTGGCCAGACGCTCCTGCAACTTCTCCTTGTCGTAGTCCGAGGTGGATACCTCTATCTGCTTTCTGATTTGAGCCACTCTCGATTTGATTGCCTCGGCCTCACCCGCACCGTTCACGATGGTGGTGTTCTCCTTGTTGATGACAATCTTCTCGGCCTGACCGAGCATGTCTATTGTGGCTGCATCGAGTTTCAAGCCCTTGTCCTCGGTGATTACCGTACCGCCGGTCAGCACAGCTATATCTTCGAGCATCTCTTTTCTGCGGTCGCCGAATCCCGGTGCTTTCACTGCGGCAATCTTGATGGTACCGCGCAGCTTGTTCACAACCAGAGCCGACAGAGCCTCGCCATCAACATCCTCGCCAATGATAACCAGACTTCTTCCGTTTTGGGCAACGGGCTCCAATACACCCATAATCTCCTTCATGGTCGAAACTTTCTTGTCCGTAATGAGAATGTAGGGTCTTTCGAGAACGGCCTCCATCTTCTCGGTGTCGGTGATGAAGTAGGCCGAGATGTAGCCTCGGTCAAACTGCATACCCTCCACAACGTCCACGTGGGTTTCGGTGCCTTTGGCCTCCTCCACAGTGATTACGCCCTCTTTTTTCACCTTGCTCATGGCTTCGGCTATCAGCGAGCCGATGTTGGTGTCGTTGTTGGCCGACTGGGTGGCAACCTGTTTCACCTTCTCTATGTTGTCGCCCACCATCTCGCTCTGCTCTTTGAGGCTTTCAACAACTTTGGCAACGGCTTTGTCGATACCGCGTTTCAGGTCCATGGGGTTGGCTCCTGCGGTAACGTTTTTCAAACCCACTCCTATAATCGACTGGGCGAGAATCGTTGCGGTGGTGGTGCCGTCACCTGCATCGTCATTGGTCTTGGATGCCACCTCGCGTACGATTTGAGCTCCCATGTTGGCGAAGTTGTCATCCAACTCCACCTCTTTGGCCACCGAAACACCGTCTTTGGTGATGTGGGGTGCACCGAATTTCTTGTCGATAATCACGTTGCGACCTTTGGGACCGAGGGTTACTTTCACTGCATTTGCCAGAGCGTCCACGCCGCTTTTAAGCAACTCGCGGGCCTCTACATTGTATTTAATCTCTTTTGCCATTTTCTAACTTTTTTAATTTTGGTTTTGCCTTTTCCTGAAAGCGGAAAGTTCTCCTTTTTCTTCGTTTAGCCGATTTAGATGATTGCGAGGATGTCGCTCTGCTTCATGATCAGGTAGCTCTCGCCCTCGATCTGGAGCTCCGTGCCGGCATACTTGCCATAGAGCACCTGGTCACCAACCTTGACCTCCATCTCTACCTCCTTGGTGCCGGGGCCTACGGCTACCACCTTGCCGGCCAGGGGCTTCTCCTTGGCGGTGTCGGGAATAAAGAGACCTCCGGCGGTCTTCTCCTCTGCGGGATTGGGCAGAACCAATACACGGTCTGCTAACGGTCTTACACTCATTTTGCTTCGTTTTTTAATTGTTTATACTTTTC
>JAZODY010000168.1:0-4543 GCA_045597245.1 Tidjanibacter sp. | reverse complement strand
AACGATGCAGGGGTCGTGTCGTCCCTCGATTTGCAATTCGGCGCGCTCCTTGCGGCTCAGCGAGACGCTCTGTTGGCTTCGCGAAATCGACGGGGTGGGTTTGAATGCCGCGCGGAACACCACAGGCATGCCGCTCGTTATGCCGCCCAGAATGCCTCCGTGGTTGTTGCTCAGTGTCACTATACGCTCACCATCCATGTCGAACGGGTCGTTGTTCTGCGAGCCGCGCATGTGTGCAGCTTCGAATCCGGCACCGAATTTCACACCTTTCACCGCAGGAATCCCGAACATTGCAGCTGCCATACGATTCTCCACTCCGTCGAACATGGGGTTGCCCAACCCTGCCGGCAGACCGGTTATGACACACTCCACCGTTCCGCCAATGCTGTCCTGTTCCATGCGACATTGCTCTATCAGTTCCTGCATCTTCTCTCCTTGTGTGCGGTCGAGGGTGGGGAAGTCGGCTTGTCGGGCAAGGTCCATCTGCGACGAGGGGTTCACCGCATCGTACGGAGTGTCGTTCACATCTCCTATCGAGCCGATGTGTGCTGCCACCTTTATTCCCGCTCTTTCGAGTATCTGTTTGCATATTCCGCCGGCCACGCACAGGGGGGCGGTGAGACGACCCGAAAAGTGACCGCCGCCACGCACATCCTGATGACCGCCGTATTTAATCTGTGCCGTCAGGTCGGCATGTGCAGGTCGCGGCAGGTCGCGTATCTTGTCGTAGTCTTTCGAGCGGCAGTCGGTGTTGCGAATCACCGCGCAAAGCGGTGCGCCGCATGTCACCACCTCTCCATCGGCACTCTCCATGATGCCCGACACCAACTCCGGCATGTCGCTCTCTTTTCGAGGGGTGGAGTAGCGGTTGCGCCCGGGGGCGCGACGTTGCATGAATGCCGCCAACTCGTCGAGGTCTATCCTCTCGCCGGCGGGCAGTCCGTCCACCACGCAACCTATGGCTGCCGAATGTGACTGACCGAATATCGAAATCCTGATGTTTTTTCCGAATGTGGATGCCATATTTTATCTCCGTGATTATATTCTGTGTTGAGTTCTATTTGTTGTCTGTTGTTATCTCCGTCACCTCCGCGCCCAATCTTTCGGCGTGTTCGAAGAAGGCGGGGTAGGATTTGCCTACACACTCGGCTCCTTCAATCTCCACTCCTCCCGCGGTGGCGAGTCCCACCACTGCGGCCGTCATGGCTATGCGATGGTCGCCAAACGAGTCAATCACCGCACTGCGGGTCCTTCCTCCCGTCACATGGAGTTGATTCTCTGTGGCTCGGCACTCTATGCCCATTTTCTCCAAAATGTCGCACACCGCCGCCACTCGGTCGCTCTCCTTTATGCGCAGTCGTGCAATGTTGTCGAACTCGGTCACTCCCTCTGCAAAGGCCGCGGCACCGGCCAATGCCGGCACAAGGTCGGGGGTGTCTTGACAATCTATGCGACAACCTCTCAGTTTTGAGGGATAAGCCGTGATGCGACTCTCCTCCACCTCTATCCGTCCTCCCATGCTGCGCAACATCTCCACCACTGCGCGGTCGCCCTGACGTGACGACTCCATGTTCAATCCCAAGCAACTTATCGGCAGCTTGCCTATGACTCCCGCCGCAAGCCAGAATGCCGCTGCCGACCAATCTCCCTCCACGCTCACTCTCTTAGGTGAAATATATCTCTGGCCGGCCGGCAGAACTAATGAGGCTCCTTCTCTTCTTGCCTCTATTCCGAATCGGTTCAACGCATCGAGTGTCATCTCTATGTAGGAGCCGCTCTCCAAATTGCCCAGCAATGTTATGCGGCTCTCCTCGCCCGTCAGCGGAAGTGCGAAGAGCAGACCGGAGATGAATTGCGACGACACGTTGGCTGCTATCTCATACGTTCCGCCCGTCATTCTGCCCCGACACTCCAATGGCATACTGCCTCTGTCGCTCATCTTCACTCCGTGTTCCTCCATGCGCTCATGGAGAGGCGTAAGCGGTCGTTGAGGCAGGCGTCCGTGTCCCACGAAGGTGGCGTCGGCTCCCAGTGCTGCCGCAACGGGCAGCAGGAAACGCAGCGTCGAACCGCTCTCCCCGCAATCGAGAGTCGCCCCTCGGCACACCTCGGTTATGGGCTTTACCATGAAAACACCTTCGGAATACGCTATCTCTGCACCAAGTGCCGCCAGACATTCCGCCGTACGTTCTATGTCGTCGTTCAGTTCCCGACACTCTATGCTGCTCTCTTTTTCGGCAAGTGCAGCACATATCAACAGCCTGTGGGCCTGTGATTTTGATGCGGGAATTCTTACTTCGCCACCTGCGCTGCCATTCACTCTCAGTTTCATAATCCTATCTCTTTAAGCAGTTCGAGCAGTTGTTCGCAAGGTATCTTTTTTAATATGCAGTTGCCTATGCGTTCCGGAATCACAATGTTGATGTCTCTACCCGCCCGTTTCTTGTCCGACAGGGCGGCGTTGTATATCTCCTCGGCCGAATAGGGACACGATATGTCGAATCCGTAACTCTTCACCAGAGTGCTTACGGCCTCCGTACAATCTTCCATTCCGAGGCGGGCGCCTATGCGTGCGGCGAGTACCATTCCTTTTGCCACCGCGCATCCGTGTGTGAGTGTGAAGTTGCTCAACTGTTCCAGCGCATGGCCGGTCGTGTGACCGAAGTTAAGCAACTGACGCCTGCCGATATCGAACTCGTCGGCCTCCACAATCTCTCTTTTTATCTCCACACAACGGGCAACCACATCTTCCAGCGATATTGTGCGCTCCCTCAATCTGTCGAACAATCCGGCATCGGCAATCACTCCGTATTTTATCACCTCTGCATATCCGTCGCGCAGCACCGCCTCATCGAGAGTGCTCAGCAGTCGGGTGTCGCAGCACACCAAAGCGGGCTGATGAAAGGCTCCCATCAGATTCTTGCCTGCCGCTATGTCTATCGCCGTCTTTCCCCCCACCGAACTGTCCACCGCTGCCAGCAGGGTGGTGGGTATCTGTATGAACTTCACACCGCGCAGATAGACCGCCGCGGCAAAGCCGGCCATGTCGCCCACAACGCCGCCGCCCAGAGCCACCACCGCATCTTTGCGTGTGAGCCTATGTTCGGCCATGAAGTTCACGAACTCCATCAGACGGCTGCTGTTTTTGCTCCCTTCTCCGTTGGGTATCACATATTTCACCGTGTCGTAACCGCCCTTCTGCAATATATGCTCTATTGTCGCTCCATGCAGTGCGTCCACCTTGTCGTCGGTGAGTATGGCCAACCTGCACCGGCCGACTGCCTGTCCGGCCATCTCTGCCAATCCGGCGGCTATGCCGTCGCCAAGCATTATGTCGTATGAGGTCGATGCGTTTACTCTTATCTTTTTCATAATGTCTCTTCGGCTTTTTCACACATCTCTTTGGCAATGCGCCCCTCGCGTAATATCTCGCGCAGAGTGTCGGCATCGTCGTTCTCGATGGCGGATTTATATTTTTGCAGATTATCGATGAGGATTGAAATCTCCTCTATAAGATACTCCTTGTTCTCCAAAAACAGTTCGGTCCACATCCTCTCGTTCAACCATGCCACCCGCGTCAGGTCGCGGAAACTGCCCGCGCTGTATCCCTTGTGACGCTGAGCCGAGGGACTCTTCACAAAGGCGTTCGATACCACGTGTGCCATCTGCGACGTGAAGGCAATCATGCGGTCGTGGTCTTCTGCCGTCGTGAACACTATGCGTTTCAACTCCATCGGAGCCAACAAAGCCTTTATGCGGTCGTAGAGTTCGATGTTGTCGAATCGGGGCGGAACTATTATCATCGATGCACCCGAAAACATTGTGGCACGCGAGTATTTATATCCGGAGTATTTTGTTCCCGCCATGGGATGACCGCCTGCAAATGTGTAACCATACCGCTCGGCCAATGCAAAACCGCACCTGCATACCTCGCGCTTGGTGCCGCAATCGTCTATCACAACACACCCTTTGTCGAACAGAGGGGCATTCTGCTCCATATACTCCATGGCTGCCTTCGGATATGTGGCCACATGTATCAGTTCGCACTTGCGTGTGGCATCGGCATCGAGTTCGCCGTCGAGTACATCCGAAATCATGGCAAATCCGAGAATCGATTTATCCGTGTCATACCCATATACCGTATGACCGGCCTTTTTGTATGCTTTTGCTATCGAGCCGCCAATCAGCCCGAGTCCGACCACTCCCACAATCATCTTTCTGCTCTCCTTTCCGTTGCTTTATTCCTCATTAAGAATGGCTCTTACCGACATCACTTTCTTGAAGACCTCGTCGAATAGTTCCGGTGTGAGCGATTGTGCCCCGTCGCACAAGGCGTGTACAGGGTCGTTGTGCACCTCTATGATAAGTCCGTCGCATCCTGCCGCCGTGGCAGCCATGGCCATCGGACGCACCAGACGCGATTTGCCGGTTGCATGGCTGGGGTCCACTATGACGGGCAGATGGGACAACTCGTTCAGCATCGGCACCGCCGACAGGTCGAGCACATTGCGGGTGTAGGCTTGGTCGTAGCTGCGGATGCCGC
>JAZODY010000167.1:0-2197 GCA_045597245.1 Tidjanibacter sp. | reverse complement strand
GAGCGCTTGTGTTTCGACAGAGAGCGTTGGCTTGTGTCGGATTGGGTGATTGGCGAGTTGTTTGAGGAGTGAAAAAAAGAGAAAAAAGAGGAGGAAAGAGAGCGGAATGGGAGAGAATCGTGGACTGAAAATAAATTTAATGATTATTTAATACTCGGCAAAAAGTGCCTCGGAGTGAGGTGTGGAGCGGTAATGGAGCGATGAAGGGTGTGTGCGGACATAAAAGTTATTAAAAATTTTTAATAATCAAGAGAGAGTGTTGGGTAATCCGCGTGAAAATTATTACTTTTGCAACGCATTATTGCGTTGAAAAATATTCATACAAATTATTATTCGTTAGAAATTATGGCGAGAAAGACAAGGCAAAGGCCGGATTACCTTTTTGAGGTTAGTTGGGAGGTGTGCAACAAGGTGGGCGGTATTCACACTGTGGTGGCCACCAAAGTGCCCACGATGGCATCCGAGTTGGGAGATAAGTATATCTGTATCGGTCCCGACATCAATACGGAGAACGGAAATCCGGAGTTTTGCGAGGATGTGAATCTGTTGAAGGCATGGCGCCAGCAGGTCTATACCAACGGTGTCAGAATCAGGATAGGTCGTTGGAACATAAAGAGCAGCCCTATTGTTGTGCTGGTCGATTTCAGTTCGTTCATTTCCAAGAAGGATGAGATTTTGGGATGGCTGTGGGAGAACTATAAGGTGGACTCCATCAGCGGTCAGTGGGATTATATAGAGCCGGTGTTGTTCGGCTATGTGGCAGGAGTGGTCATCAAGAGCTATGTGGAGAATTTCTGCAACGCTACCGACCGCGCAGTGGCTCATTTCCATGAGTGGATGACTGCCAGCGGAGGTCTTTATCTTCGCAAGAATCAGCCCCATACCGCAACGGTCATGACTACGCATGCTACCGTTATGGGACGTTGCATTGCCGGTAACAGTCTGCCTCTTTACAGCACCTTGCAGACCCTCAATGCCGACGAATATGCCCGTCAATTTAACGTGGTGGCCAAGCATTCTATTGAGAAGATTGCGGCAGCCAATTCAGATTGTTTCTGCACTGTAAGTAAGATTACCGCATCGGAGTGCCGCCATGTGCTTGGCAGGGATGTTGATATGATTACTCCCAATGGTTTCGAGGACGACTTCGTGTGGAAAGACAAGGAGTTCGACAAGAAACGCAAGGAGGCCCGCAAACAGATGATTGAGGTGGCCGAGGCCTGCTTGGGATACAAGTTCGAGAAGGAGCCTCTGATTGTGGGTACGAGTGGAAGATATGAGTTCAAGAACAAGGGATTGGATGTGTTTATGGAGTCGCTGAAAAAGTTGGCGGCCAAAGATAAAGAGGGACGAGAGGTGTTGGCCTACATCACTGTGCCGGCCGGTAATAACGGTCCGCGTCAGGACTTGATGGCACATCTGGCCGACAAGAACAATCCCATCGACGCTGCGCAGTTTAAGCATACGACCCACTATCTGTCGGCTCCCCAATGGGACCCCATCGTGCGTTCGATGCAGAACAGCCGTCTTTCGGATGACAAGAGCGGTGTTAAACTCATCTTCGTTCCTTCGTATTTGCAGGGTAATGACGGCATCTTCAACAAGAGCTATTATGAACTGCTGGTGGGTATGGATGTTACGGTGTTTGCGTCTTATTATGAGCCGTGGGGTTACACTCCGTTGGAGAGTGTGGCGTTCTCGGTGCCTACCATCACCACCACTTTGGCCGGTTTCGGCATGTGGGTGAACGACTACACCAAGAAACATGACGGGGTGGAGGTCATCGAGCGCGACGACTTCAACGATGTGGAGGTTGTGGATAAGATTGCAGCCGCCATAGAGCGTTATGCAAAGATGAGCGCAAAGGAGTATGCGGCCATGAGAGAGTCGGCATTCGAGACTTCGAGAATCGCTCTTTGGAAAAATCTGATTGAATATTATGACCAGGCTTACGACATAGCATTGAACAATATGATAGAGAGAACCAATAATTCGGTTTATGAGGACGGCGGCTCAAAGACCGAGCAAATCAACTTTGTGCGCCAGCAACTTATCAGCAATGCACCTGTGTGGTCGCGCCTGATGATAGAGAAGAATCTCCCCAGCAGACTCAGACCTCTGGAAGAACTCACCTACAATCTGTGGTGGTCGTGGCGTCTGGGCGCATTCTCGCTCTTCGAGAGTGTGGATGACGAGC
>JAZODY010000166.1:0-1907 GCA_045597245.1 Tidjanibacter sp. | reverse complement strand
TGGGCACAACGGTGGACGAGGCCGTAATCACCGTTCCGGCTTACTTCTCCGACTCGCAGCGTCAGGCCACCAAAGAGGCCGGCGAGATTGCAGGACTGAAAGTGCGCCGCATCATCAACGAGCCTACCGCAGCCGCTTTGGCTTATGGTCTTGACAAGGCCGACAAGGATATGAAGATTGCCGTTTACGATTTGGGCGGCGGTACGTTCGATATCTCCATCTTGGAGCTGGGCGACGGTGTGTTCGAGGTTAAATCGACCAATGGCGACACCCATCTGGGAGGAGATGATTTCGACCACGTAATCATCGACTGGATGGCTGAGGACTTCATGAATCAGCATCATATCGACCTGCGTAAAGACCCCATGGCCATGCAGCGTCTTAAAGAGGCCGCAGAGAAGGCGAAGATAGAACTTTCGAGCTCCACCACCACCGAGATTAATCTGCCCTACATCATGCCCGTCGACGGCATCCCGCAGCACTTGGTGATGACGCTCACCAGAGCCAAGTTCGAGCAGTTGGCCGATTCGCTTATTCGTGCCACCATAGAGCCGTGCCGCAAGGCGTTGAGCGATGCCGGCATGAGAGCCAACGAGATTGACGAGGTTATTCTGGTGGGAGGTTCCACCCGTATTCCGGCAATCCAGAATGTCGTGCAGGAGTTCTTCGGCAAGGCTCCTTCGAAGAACGTGAATCCCGATGAGGTTGTGGCCATCGGTGCCGCAATTCAGGGCGGTGTGCTCACCGGCGAGGTGAAGGATGTGCTGCTGCTTGATGTTACTCCGCTGTCGCTGGGTATCGAGACTTTGGGCGGTGTGTTCACCCGTCTTATCGACGCCAACACCACCATTCCCGCTCGCAAGAGTCAAGTCTTCTCTACGGCTCAGGACAATCAGTCTTCTGTGGAGATTCATGTGTTGCAGGGCGAGCGCCAGATGGTACGCGACAACAAAACCATCGGTCGTTTCCACCTCGACGGCATTCCTGCGGCTCCGCGCGGTGTTCCCCAGATTGAGGTTTCGTTCGATATCGATGCCAACGGTATTTTGAGTGTTTCGGCTCTGGACAAGGGTACGGGCAAGCAGCAGAGCATCCGCATCGAGGCATCGTCGGGTCTGACCGAGCAGGAGATTCAGCGCATGCGTGACGAGGCTAAGGCCAACGAGGCAAAGGACAAGGAGGAGCGCGAGCGTGTGGATAAGATAAACGGTGCGGACAGTATGATTTTCACCACCGAGAAACAGTTCAAAGAGTATGGCGACAAACTGCCGGCCGACAAGAAGGCTGCCATCGAGAGCGCATTGGCCGAGTTGAAGACGGCTCATTCGGCTCAGAATCTGGCCGATATCGATGCCGCAAGCGAGAAACTCAATGCCGCATGGCAGGCCGCTTCGCAGGACATCTATGCACAGCAACAGGCCGCAGGTGCCCAGCAGGCAGGCGCTCAGCAGGGTGGTGCCCAGCAGGGAGCGGATAAGAACGATGTGACCGATGTCGATTTCGAGGAGGTTAAGTAATCGCCGAGAGGTTTTGACCTAATAAAGACGCAAAGCGCGCGACCTTCTCGGGTCGCGCGCTTTGATTTTTACGGCACTGCCGTTTTTGTTTATTTGTTCGATATGGCCGTCGGGGCTATTTCAACTTAAACGCCTCGTTGAATTCGAGCTCGGCGCCGTTGTTGAGGTCCACCTCATACTCCTGTCGGTCGATTTTTATCTTCTTCACCTGCGCATCTTTGCCGTAACGGGTCTTGATGGTTTCGAGGATGGCCACCGGCACGAGGTCGTTGCTCACTGCGGCCACTTTGCTGTCTATCTCGTCCCAGTTTCCGTCGGTGTCGAAATCGATGCTCGAACCGTCATAGAAGCGTACTTCGTAGTCGGAGCGTGAGCCGTGAGCGTCCTGCG
>JAZODY010000165.1:0-3502 GCA_045597245.1 Tidjanibacter sp. | reverse complement strand
GCAGGAGTGAAAAGTTGAAGGAGAGTGGAGTATAAGGGGCAGGAAAAGGGAGAAGAGAGAGCGGGCGGGCGAGTGAGGAGATGGCGATAAGGAGAGATAAGGTTAGTAGGTTAATAATATTGAAAGAATCATTTTTTTATGTGGCTTGACAATTTGTTTTTCGGTACGGGTACGGCTCATACCATCTTTGTGTTGGCACTCACCATCGCGTGCGGCATACTGATGGGACAGGTTAAGATTAAGGGTATCTCGCTGGGCATCACGTGGATACTCTTCATGGGCATCATCTTTTCCCATTTCGGCATGACGCTCGACAAGGCCACCGGCGATTTCATCAAGGAGTTCGGACTCATCCTCTTCATCTATGCCGTGGGTTTGCAGGTGGGCCCGGGATTCTTTTCGTCGTTCCGGCATGGCGGTGTGCGCATGAACATGCTGGCCGTCAGTCTTGTGCTGTTGGGATGTGTTACGGCCTTTGTCATCCATCTGGTTACGGGCGAGAACCTTGCCACTATGGTAGGCATCATGTCGGGTGCGGTGACCAACACCCCCGGGCTGGGTGCCGCACAGCAGACCTTTGCCGACATGGCAGGACATGCCGACGACTCCATCGCATTGGGTTATGCGGTGGCATATCCGTTGGGAGTGATTGGTGTCATCATGTCCATGATATTGATTCGTAAAATATTCCGTATCAACACCGCGCAGGAGAGTGCGGGGGAGGGCGAAGATAAGCATGCTCGGGCCGAGCGTATCAATGTCGAGGTGCACAACATGGGCATCGAGGGGCATACGGTGAGTGAGGTGGGCCGATTCCTCAATTACGGATTTGTCATATCGCGCATCAGACATAAGGACGATACGGTGGATATTGCCAACGAGGCCTCGGTCATCGTGGCGGGCGACGTGTTGCGCATCATCGTGAAGCCCGAGGACCGCGACGCCGTCATCGCCTGTCTTGGTAAGGAGGTGCATATCGAACCGCAGGTGTGGGAGAAGGACAATCCGCAACTCATCTCGCGTCGCATACTCGTCACCAAACCCGAGCTCAACGGAGTTCCCATCGGCAAACTCAACATACGTTCGCTCTACGGGGTGAACATCACACGTGTCAATCGTGCCGGAATCGACCTTGTGGCCACCTACTCGCTGCGTTTGCAGATGGGTGACAGAGTGACCGTCGTGGGAGCCGAGAGCAGTATCAACAAGGTGGCCAACCTGCTCGGCAACTCGCTCAAAAGGCTCGATATGCCCAATCTGTTTGCAATATTCATAGGTATCATGCTCGGTGTGTTGTTCGGAATGATTCCGTTCCATGTGCCCGGCATACCCCAACCCATAAAGCTCGGTTTGGCGGGCGGCCCGCTCATCGTGGCCATTCTGCTGAGCCGCTACGGTCCCAATTACCGCATCGTTTCGTTCACCACCATCAGCGCCAGCATGATGTTGCGTGAGGTGGGTATCTCGATGTTCCTTGCGGCTGTGGGGCTCGGTGCGGGTGCCCAGTTTGTGGATGCCATCTCCGATGGCGGTTATTGGTGGGTGCTCTACGGATTCATCATCACCGTCGTGCCCGTCATGCTGGTGGGTTGCTTTGCCCGTTGGCGCTACAAGACCAACTACAATGTGCTGCTGGGTCTGCTCTCGGGCAGTTGCACCAATCCTCCCGCCATGGCTTATGCCAACTCGGTGGCGCAGGACGACCGCATCTCGGTGGCCTATGCGACGGTCTATCCGCTCACCATGTTCCTGCGCATCATCATGGCGCAGGTGATGATACTCATTGCCGTAGGTTGATTCTCGTGCGCCGACCGCCTGAGAGGCGATTTGTCCGTGGGTATGGAGGAGTCCGTCGTGGGCGGGCAGAGGTGATGGCGTGCTTCTTGGAGATTATGCGATTGCGGGTGTAGGGTTGCAATCCGATTTGTCGAGGTGTCAGGATTGGATGTGCGGTGCGGCCGTAATCACCGCGCCATGAGCTCGATGTAACCTTCGGTGGCGTTATGGCGCTGCTTTATTATGCAGGGATTGCCGTAGACGACCGAGTGGGAGGGAATGTCGCAATTCACATATGAGTTGGGCGCAATCAATACGTCGTCACCAATCGTTATGTTTCCCACCACTGTGGCATTGGCTCCTATCCAGACCTTATCTCCTATTGTCGGGGTGCCTTTGCGTTTTCCTCTGTTCTCCAGACCTATTGTGACGCCTTTGTTGAGGTTGCAGTTGCAGCCGATTGTTGCTTTGCTGTTTACGGTTATGTTGAATGCGTGGCCGAGATAAAGCCCTCTGCCTATCTTGGTGTCGGTCGGGATTTCTATTCCGCGATTCAGGGCCGTGTGCATATAGAGGCACGAACAGATGAAACGCACTATTCCGTTATTGGCATATTGTGCTTTCCTAAACAGGTAAAGCATGCGGCATCTCGGGTTTCTTAAATGCCTGATACGGATTGTCTTGTTGTCCTTGTTGCCCTTGTACCCCTTGTCCCCCTTGTGGATGTCGAATTCGTAGCGCTGTAAATCGGCGAGGAAGATTTCTTTGAAACGGTTCATTGCGAGTTTGCTGCTTTTGACGGTTGTTGTCGGGAGCTGTTTCTGTCCCTTGCGGTGTGATGTGGCATGGCAGGCGACAAGCGACGAATCCCAATCCGTTCATGTCCGCTCTTTCGAGCCGCATCGCACATCTGCAAAATTATGCAATATATGCCAAACGACAAAACCCCGTATGATATTCATACGGGGTTTTGCTGTGGGGTGGATAATGGGGCTCGAACCCACGACACTCGGAACCACAATCCGATGCTCTGCCAGCTGAGCTATATCCACCATCTGATTTTCGTAACGCCCCTTAAACCCTTTCTCCGCTCTCGCTTACGCACACTCTCTCTTCGGGGTGTTCCTCCCTTGTCGGGGGATTGTGCGGATTGACGGGCTGTCGGGCGGCGTTCCGAAAATTTGTATCTCTCTTGAAATTAAAGAGCGTTTACGTGAAGCTGCAAGCTGCTTTTGAGGTTGCCGGCTTTGTTTTTGTGGATAACGCCTTTCTTGGCAAGTTTATCGAGCATAGCCGAAACTTTGGGGAGCAGTGCGGTGGCGGCCTCTTTGTCGCTGGTGTTGCGCAGAGCTCTTACGGCGTTGCGGGTGGTCTTGTGATAATACTTGTTCTGAAGCCTTTTGGTCTCAGTCTGACGAATCCTCTTTTTAGATGACTTGTGATTTGCCATGATATCTTTTTAACTGTTTTTAATTTTTTAATTTTTTGTCTTTTGCAGCCCATAGCAGAATCGAACTGCTCTTTCAAGAATGAAAATCTTGCGTCCTAACCGATAGACGAATGGGCCTTCCGTTGCTATGGAATACGATAGCTCGTATATTTAGCGGTGCAAAGATAGTAAAAAAATATTATTCGCAACCCCTTGACCGAAAAAATTCGCTCCGACGATGTTTTTTTTCTTCGCCACCTCGTTGTTCAAGTCGGATCGTAGCCATGTCGTTCTGTG
>JAZODY010000164.1:0-1661 GCA_045597245.1 Tidjanibacter sp. | reverse complement strand
AACGCAACTTACATCAACAAGCGAGGAGCGTATGCAGAAAGAACTTTTAATCAATGCCACGATAAACGATACGGTGGTCAGGTATGCCCAGAACGCCAAAGAGGCGGGATTGGACGGTGTGGTATGTTCGCCGCTTGAAACCGAGATGGTGAAGAAAAATTGCGGGGCGGAGTTCGTTACGGTCACCCCGGGCATACGTTTTGCCGATGGTCAGGTGGGCGATCAGGTGAGAGTCACCACGCCCGAGAAAGCCCGCGAGTTGGGCTCGGACTACATTGTTGTGGGGCGTCCCATAACGGCAGCCGAGGACCCCGTGGCCGCGTACCGCAGATGCGTGAAGGAGTTCTGCGACTAATCATTGAGAGAGAACCATGAAACCGGTCATGCTTTTTTATCAACGCCAGTGTCCGTTCTGCAAGAAGGCATTGCGCTATATCGACGAGGTGAGGGAACGAGTGCCCGAACTGAGGGCGGTGGAGATTGAGATGATAGAGGAGACCGAACAGCCCGAGTTTGCCGATAGGTTTGATTACTATTACGTACCCACGTTTTATGTGGGCGGAGAGAAGGTGCACGAAGGCGGAATCTATGCCGAGGAGGTGGAGAGTGTGCTGCGCAAAGCACTCTTGTAGAGAGTTTGGAACGAGCGGAGGATTGGAGCAGGGGGAACGACAGTGTGGCGAGAGATATTGCGGGTAGATGCAGAATAGGGCGGATGTGCGATAAAAGATGGAGGCGGCGAAGAGTCGAAAGAGTAATTAGAAATAGAAATAATTTAAAAACCCAATAGAGATATGAAGAGAGAAATTGCAAAAGATTTGTTGTCAATCGGCGCTGTGTTTCTGCGTCCCGAGGAGCCGTTCACGTGGGCGAGCGGCATCAAGAGCCCCGTTTATTGCGACAACCGCCTGACGCTCACCGCACCCGCGGTGCGTGATGCGGTGGAGAGAGGATTGGCACAGACGGTTAAGGAGAAGTATCCGGAGTGCGAGGTGTTGATGGGAACGAGTACGGCAGGAATCGCACATGCCGCCATTACCGCCACCCTGCTCAATCTGCCTATGGGATATGTGCGCAGCGGTTCTAAGGACCACGGCCGCAACAACCAGATAGAGGGACGTTTGGAGAAGGGACAGAAGGTGGTAATCATCGAGGACCTTATTTCTACGGGCGGCAGCTGTATCGAAGTGGCCAAAGTGCTGAGAGAGGCGGGTGCCGAGGTGTTGGGTGTGGCCAGCATCTTCACATACGGCATGAAGAAGGGCTTGGACAGATTGGCCGAGGCCGAGTTGCTCAATTACAGTCTTTCCGACTTCGATACGCTTGTCGAGGTGGCTGCCGAAGAGGGCTACATCAAGGCCGAGGACAAGGAACGACTGATTGCGTTCCGCAACAATCCGTCGGACGAGAGTTGGATTAAATAACCTGAACTAAAACCATAGAACCCGAATGAAACATTTAATCGACCCTACCGACCTTTCGGTGCAGGAGATTGATGAAATCATCGACCTCGCGTTGGATATCATTGCCAATAGGGAGAAATACAATGATGTTTGCAAAAACAAGAAACTTGCCACGCTCTTCTATGAGCCGAGCACGCGTACCCGTTTGAGCTTCACGGCTGCCATGATGGAGCTGGGCGGCAATGTCATCGGATTTTC
>JAZODY010000163.1:0-2816 GCA_045597245.1 Tidjanibacter sp. | reverse complement strand
CTCGACGACCTGTTCGACAAGTTAGACGTGGGGCGTCTGCAACGTCTGATTGACCTGACGGGCGACGGCTCTTTCGGACAGATTTTCATCTCCGATTGCAACCGTTCGCGTCTTGTGTCGGTATTCGACGCCTGCAACGTGGAGTACAAACTCTTCGACATAGAGAATGGCGAAGTGACCTCAACCCTAAAATCACAACAATCATGAGACGCTGCGCCCCCATGAAATTAGGCGACGTGTGGGCCGGCTTCCGTCGCGACAATCCGCGCGTGGAGTACAAGCTCGCCGTAGGCCGCATCCCCGAAGTGTGGCGCGAGGTCGTGGGGCCCGACATAGCCGCCCTGACCACACACATAGAGTTGCGCGGCGTTATGCTCAACATCTCCGTAGCCTCATCTATGGTACGTCACGAACTCTTCCTGCGTCGCTCAGCCCTCACACAACGCATGAACGAGAAACTCGGCTCCCAAATCATCCGCGACATTTTTGTTCGTCTGTAATACAGTGGGGGCCGGAAGTATCTCGGCTATCGGATGGAGCCGTTGTGCAGACCCCAACCTATCCGCCCGGGACGTTCGGCACAGGCCGCACTGCACTCCAAAAAACATCTCGGCTATCGGATGGAGCCGTTGTGCAGACCGCAACCTATCCGCTCGGGACGTTCGGCACAGGCCGCACTGCACTCCAAAAAAACATCTCGGCTATCGGACGTGAGCCGTTGTGCAGACCGCAACCTATCCGCTCGGGACGTTCGGCACAGGCCGCACTGCATTCCAAAAAACATCTCGGCTATCGGACGTGAGCCGTTGTGCAGACCCCAACCTATCCGCTCGGGACGTTCGGCACAGGCCGCACTGCACTCCAAAAAAACATCTCGGGTATCGGACGGAGCCGTTGTGCAGACCCCAACCTATCCGCTCGGGACGTTCGGCACAGGCCGCAGTACATTCCAAAAAACATCTCGGCTATCGGACGTGAGCCGTTGTGCAGACCCCAACTTATCTGCCACAAAGTATCATATAAGATGCCACACACTGCGTCCGCGTCACAGTCGCACAAAAAATCAACAGGTCGAAAAATCCCGAAACGACATAAATCCACCATCACACGACACAAAAAAAGCGGAGAGCAAACCTGAATTCACCCTCCGCATCTCTCCGTGTCACATCGCACTATCTGCTTCTCTTGCGTTCGCGCGAGGTGGGTTTCTTGGGACGTTCGCTCATCTTGCGGCCTTTGCCGGTCTTATAACGTGCCTCGCGGGCGGCAATCTCGGTGTATGCCATCTCGCCACTCTCGACCATACGCTCCTCACCCGACTTCAAACCGGTCACCGACACCAATTCGAAATCCAACTGCTTGCGTGCCAAATCGGCCCTCTTGACGCGTATGCGGGCGAGGTCGCCCACCGTAATCGTGTGGCCGGTACGCTGCCCCACAACAGAGTAACTCTCCTCGTCGAAGGCATAGAAATCACTGGTCAGTTCTCGCAACGACACCATTCCTTCGATGTGGGTCTCGTCCAGTTCCACATAGACACCCCACTCCGTAAGTCCCGAAACGGCACCCGTAAACTCCTGTCCCACCTTGTCGAGCATAAACTCCACCATCTTATACTTAACCGATGCGCGCTCGGCCTCGGCGGCACGCACCTCTCGCTCGGAGGAGTGTTCGCACAGACGCTCGTAGTGCAGCTTGTCGGGTGACTTGGCACCGTCGGCATAGAGAGCCAGCAGGCGATGCACCATCATATCGGGATAGCGACGGATGGGCGACGTGAAATGGGTGTAGTATTTGAATGCCAGACCGTAGTGGCCAATATTGTCGGTCGAATAGAAGGCTTTGGCCATGGAGCGCACCGCCAGATTGGAAATCACATTCTCCTCCATGCGGCCCTTGACGCGCGACATGAGAGCATTGAGCTGTTTCGACACATTGCGTCCCTGAACGGCGTTGAACGTGTAGCCGAAACGCTTGACAAACTGCGAGAAACGCGCCAACTTGTCGCTGTCGGGTTTGTCGTGCACACGATATACGAACGTGCGTTCCTTCTCCGCTTTGCTCCTCTTGCGGCCTATAAACTCGGCCACACTCTTGTTGGCCAACAACATGAACTCCTCGATGAGTTGGTTCGACTCCTTCTGCACCTTATAATAAACCCCGAGCGGTTTGCCCTTTTCGTCGAGCCTGAACTTTGCCTCCTCGCGGTCGAAAGCCACCGCCCCGTTCTCGAAACGGGCCTTGCGTAATCGTTGGGCCAGCGCATTGAGCGTCAATATCTCCTCCTTGAAATCGCCCTCGCCCCCCTCGATGACGGCCTGAGCCTCTTCGTATGTAAAGCGGCGGTCGGAGCGAATCACCGTACGACCAATCCATGTGTTCGACAGATTCAGCTCTTCATCAATCTCAAACACCACCGAGAAGGTGAGTTTGTCCTCAAACGGATTGAGCGAACAGAGGTCGTTGGAGAGTTTCTCCGGCAACATGGGAATGGTTCTGTCCACCAGATAGACCGAAGTGGCTCGTTCGAAAGCCTCGTCTTCCAACACGCCGTCGCGCACATAGAAGGTCACGTCGGCAATGTGGACACCCACCTCCCAACGATTCTCGCCAACGGCACGAATCGAGAGTGCATCGTCGAAATCCTTCGCATCGGCAGGGTCGATGGTGAAGGTGGTCACTCCGCGAAAATCACGGCGGCGCGCACACTCCTGCTCGGTGGCTCCGTTCTCGATGACCTCGGCCGCCTCCTCCACCCCGTCGGGGAATCGGTAAGGCTGGTCATATTCGGCCAGAATGGCGTGCATCTCGGTGTC
>JAZODY010000162.1:0-1672 GCA_045597245.1 Tidjanibacter sp. | reverse complement strand
GTTCGCCCTGCGCAAGGCCCGCGGCCTCTTGTGCCTTGTCGCCCCAGAACGACACGCACAACTTGCGATTGAAGTCGCCCGGCAGTTCGAAAATCACCTCCTGCTTGGTCCACTCTCCTCGCGCGCTGGTGCCCTTCACAGGCGCCAACACCTTATATACCATTCCTTCGAAATCCATACTTATTCTCTCTGTTTTGTGGGTTTGTTCTCTGTTGTTTGTGTTTTGGTTGCGTCCCGCCGTAGAGGGGGAGTGCATCCGCAAAAGTAGCAAAAAAACCGATACCTCCGCCCTCTCGTCCCGACTATTATTTCCGCCACTTTTCCGCCACGTCCGCCGCATCCGCCTGCCCGTCCGCCGCCGTCCGCGTCACATAAGCCAAAACACCCCGAAACGCAACGTTTCGGGGTGTTTTGGCTTATCTCTTTCTCCTTTCGGTGTCGGGGGCACAGATTAGAAGTTGAACTGCAAACCGATGCCTACCAAGAAGCTGCTGCGCTCATATTTGTCTACGGAGTAGAGCGTGGTGCCCATTGCCTGACCCAACTGAGTGTCGAGTGCGTCGTAGTTGTTGGTGTCGGTGTAGGGGTTCTTGTAGTCGGCATTGTAGACGCTCAGGTCGAGTTTGATGCGCTCGCTGAACGAGTAGCGCAGACCGAATCCGTAGGTCTCGCTGTCGAGGACCTGCTCCATGTCGCTCCAGAACTTCTCATCGGCACCGTAGCGCGAAATCATCATACCGCCGCTCACCAGCCACTTGGGCGAGATGGTGTACTCGATACCCCACATATACTCGTTGGTGTCGCCGGTCAGCAAATTCTCCTTGCCGCTCCAATCGGCGTTCTGGTCGAAGTGGTGCCACCAGCTGGCCGAGAGTTTCAGGCTGGGGAGAAGGTTGTAAGATGCACCCACGGTCAGCAGAGCGGGGATGTCCTTGCGGGTCTTCACTCCGTCGGCATAGGCTGCCAACTGGGCCGAAGCATCCTCACCTGCCATGTTGGCGATGAGTTTCGCGGTCTCGTTCTCAATCTCCACAGCGGTGTTGAACTCATATTTTACACCCACATTGAAACGCTCGTGGTCGTAGTTCAAACCAAATACGGGTGCGAAACCGATGCCGCCCTGTTTGGTGTCGAGCTGCATATCGACAGCCTGCGGCATGAGGGTCATACCGCCAAGCTGAACGTTGGTTGCCGAGAGATAACCGTTGTATTTGTTGGAGTGCATGACGGCTCTCACACCGGCATAAGCCGAGAAGTGCTCGTTAATCTTGTAAGATGCACCCAGCTGAGCCGAGAACGACAGCAGCGTACCCTCAAACTCGGAGGCGTAATCGTAGGTGGCACCCGGGTAAGTGGCAAGCGCCGAAGCCAGACCGGCTCTTACCAGCGACTCGAACGAGGGAAGACCGTTGGCATACTCGGCCGTTCCGCCACCACCCATTGCCATGAAGTAGCCCGAGAAGGCCCACTTGTCGGCAACGTAAGAGGCATATACGGCGGGGATGATGGGCGACACGATGTCGGTCTCATATCTCTTCTGGCCCAGCAGAGGGAAGGTCGATTCCACCGAGCGGCTCTGCCATGCCGAGGCATTGTTAAGGCCGATGTGCCAGCCCTGAGTGTTGAATACCGCACCGGCGGGGTTGTAGTAAACACCGTCCACCTCGTAGGT
>JAZODY010000161.1:0-3962 GCA_045597245.1 Tidjanibacter sp. | reverse complement strand
CGTTACATGTTGGCCGCCGACTACGAGTTCAAGGATTGGGGCGGCAGAAATGCCGATGATGCCGACGAGCAGAGGGAGTTCCGCAACACCAACACCTTCCGTGTGGGCGGTGAGTTCACCCCCAGCCCGGGCGATGTCCGCAGTTTCTTCAAGAGGTTGAGTTACAGGATGGGATTCCGTTACAGCGACTATTATATGCGCATCTACGGTCAGAACATCAACGAGAAGGTGCTGACGTTCGGAGTGGGTATTCCGATGCGCAACACCAACCTTTCAAACCTCAATCTCGGTGTGGAGTTGGGTCAGCGCGGCAAGACCGACAACGGGTTGTATAAGGACACGTTTATGAAATTTTCGCTGGGCATGAACTTTTTTGGCGAAGATTATTGGTTTGTTAAATTTAAATATGATTAACTTTGCGGTGTCGTTTTGCGGTATATGTTGTCCGAAAGCAACGTTTTCCCCTCCCGAAGCATCCTAATAAATAGAGAGGACGCAAGCCGTCGGAAATAAGGGGGGGCCGACTCCAAGCGGGGAGGAATAGGGACGCAGACCGTCGGGCGCAAGCCGTCGGAAATAGGGGGTGACCCCGATTCCAAGCGGGGAGGAAGACGGGCGCAGGCCGCCAAACGCAGGCCGCAGGGAATCGGTCGGAGTGATGATGGAAGCGGAGGAAGGTATTAAGGTTTGCAGAGTCGTGAGTTGCGGCAGGAGTTCGGAGGCGGAGAGAAACAATGGATGGAACAACAAAAAATTAACACAATAAATAAAACAAACAATTAATAGATTAAAGGTTATGAGATTCGTGAAAATCAAGATGATTCTGGCGCTGGCCGTTGCGGGTATGTTCGCATCGTCTGTTCAGGCACAGGAGTTCGGCCCTGAGTGGGGAGAAAATGCCACCGCAGAGCAAAGACATCAGAATGCACTGACGTTCAACTATTACAAGGACGCTTACGACAACAAAAACTACGATCAGGCTTTGGTTTACCTCAAAGAGTTGTTGGAGAAATGTCCTAAGGCCCGTGTGAACATCTATGTGTGGGGTACCAATATCTACAAGCAGAAAATCGCCCGTGCCACTTCGCTCGGCGATAGAGGTGCCTACACCGATTCGCTCATGATGCTTTATGACAAGCGTGTCGAGAACTTTGCCGACCACGCAACTTATGGTTTGGGATACATCCTCAAAGCAAAGGCAAGAGATTATGCCATGTTCAGGGCTTCGGATGTTCGCGGTGTGATTGACAATTTCAGTGCCGCCATCAAGGCCAACGAGGATGACATCGACGCCACCTTCATCAATCAGTATTTCAACATCCTCACCGAGGGTTACAAGAACCTCGATGTGGAGACCGATGAGTATATGGAGAACTATGAGTACCTTGCGGAGTTGATGGCTAAGGCTGCCGACGAGGAGGCTCAGAATGCTTTCGATGCTCTCTTCTCTTCGAGCGGCGCGGCCGATTGCGAGAATTTGGAGAAGATTTACAAGGAGCGCGTGGAGGCCAATCCCGACGACCTCGACCTTATCGTGAAGGTTTTCAATCAGATGAACAGAGTGGAGTGCGCCACCGAGTTCTTTGTGAGCGTGGGTCAGAAGTATATGGCTTTGCAGCCCTCGTCCTCCATTGCAATGGCTTTGGCTACGGCTTATGAGAAGATGGGCGACATCGAGAACTCGCTCGAAAGCTTGAAGGCCGCCGTTGCCACCGAGACCGACCCGATGACCAGAGCACAGCTCTGCGTTCAGATTGCCGGCAACATGCTGAGCCTTAACAATCCTCGTGAGGCTGCCGACTTCGCAAAGCAGGCCATCGAGATTAACCCCGAGAGTGGTTTTGCATATATCACTTTGGCTTCGGCTTATGCTCAGGGCGCAAGCAACTGCTCGGGCTTCGAGGCACAGTCGGTGTTCTGGTTGGCTTATGACGTGTTGCAGAACGCACGTCGTATCTTTGCCGACGACGCATCTCAGTTGGAGCAGGTTAATATGCTCATGAGCTCTTATCGCGGTTCGTTCCCCAAGAAGGAGGAGTGCTTCTTCCGCGGTCTGACTACCGGTGCCGCTTACACTGTTCAGTGCGGTTGGGTGTCGGGTCGTACCACCGTTAAAGAGTAAGCGACCTTAGTGTGGGTGCGGACCTCGTCAGCGGGGCCGCCGTAAAAAAACAAGAGAACGATAAAGTGAACCGTAAACAGTTCATAGTTATAATGATAAAGTTAGCACTCCTTTGCGGGGGTGCTAACTTGTTGTTTTCGTCGTGTGCGCCTAAGTCTGTGACCGAGGAGCGCAATTTGGAGACGCTTGTCACGCAACAGAGCGACACACTCACCCTCATCAACAGCGAAAACGGCCGTAAGACCTACTACCTCTACACGCCCCTCATGGAGCGTTACGAGTTGGCGCAGGACCCCTATATGGAGTTTCGTTACGGTCTGGAAATCATCAATTACGACTCGTTGGGCGTGGAGACTTCGCGTGTGGTGTGCGACTATGCCATCATGTACGAAAACCGAGAGTTGTGGGAGGGGCGCGGCAATGTGCATGCCTCGTCGAGCGACGGCAAACACCTCTACACCCAGCAGCTCTTCTGGGACCAGAAGACCGACCGCATCTACTCCAATGTCGATTCGCGTGTAGTCGATGGCGAAGACGAGTTTATCGGCGACGGTTTCGAGTCCGATTCGGGTTTCGAACATTGGGAGTTTCGCAATCCGGTCGGCAGGGTGATGGTCAATATGGAGCAGAGTGCCGAGGGTGACGAAGAGCCCGAGGAGGACACTTTCGACAGGGAGGCTGCGGAGACTGCGAAAGCGGAGGCCGAGAATAGCGGCAGGGCAGTGGCGCCGTCGGACGACCAGGCCGCCAAGCGACAAACTCCGCGCAACAATCGCAATCGCAACACCCTGCGTCCCCGTATGCCTCGGGAGTTCTGACTCTTGCGGAGCGACGGATGCGCATGGGGCGGGGATGTCGTATGCCGCCGGCAAAGTCGGCGGACAACGGCTGTTGAGACAATATATAAAAATAGTATAGAATGTAAACCTAACGTTCCTGTCGGGGTCGTTCACGACCTGACCGGCAAAGCCGTTGAGGACGGTGCTGGTTACGAACAGGGGCGGACAAAATGAAAACGCTCTGCGTTGCAGCAAACAGGAGAGATGAATTCCGTTATCGTGATAGTTATTGTGGCATTGACATTCTCGGCCTTCTTTTCGGGAATGGAGTTGGCTTTCACCAATGCCAACAAACTGCAAATCGAGATTGACCGCAAGAGGGCGGGCATCTTCGGCCGCATGCTCTCGCGTCTGGCCGAGAACCCGGGCCAATACCTCACCACCATTCTTGTGGGCAACAATGTGGCGTTGGTCATCTATTCGTCATACATGACGGTGCTGATTCATCAGGTGGCCGAAGGTTGGGGCATCCGCATGGCCGACAATGCGGTGCTGGTCGAGACCCTCATCTCCACTCTGGTGATTATCTTTTTGGGCGAATACACTCCGAAGGTGTTGGTGGGCCAGAATCCCAATTTCTATCTGCGCATCATGTTGCTGCCGGTCTATGTGTGCTACATGCTGCTCTATCCGTTTGCCAAGATTGTCACGTGGATTTCGATGGGCATTTTGCGCTTGTGCGGTCTTTCGGTGAGCGACGACAATGCCATGAAGAGTTTCGGCAGGGTGGACCTCGAAAACCTCATCGAGAACAATGCCGAGGGCGAGAACGAACCCGATAACGAGATAAAGATATTCCAGAACGCACTCGACTTCCCCGACCTCAGGGTGAGGGAGTGTATGGTGCCGAGGGTGGATGTGGTGGCCGCCGAGAGCGACATCTCCATCGAGGAACTCACCAAGCTGTTTGTGGATACGGCCTTTTCACGCATCTTCATCTGGGAGGGGTCGATAGACAATATCGTGGGTTACGTGAACTCCAAGAGTCTGTTCCGCAACCC
>JAZODY010000160.1:0-8905 GCA_045597245.1 Tidjanibacter sp. | reverse complement strand
GGAGCGATTGGCGCAACGGATGGATATGGTGGATTCAATCGGTGTATGTAGATAAAGGCTCCCGCCGTCAAGGGGTTTACAGAGTCATGTACGAACACATCAAAGCCCTTTGTAAGCAACAGGGAGTAAGGGCAATAAGATTATATGCCGACCGTAACAATCTTCCGGCCCATAAAACATACGAGAAGATGGGAATGACCTCCGAGCACTACATGACATTCGAGCAGATGTTATAGCCGAAGAGAGGTTAAATAGGAGAAAAAGCAATGCTCGGCGAGATTGAATAAATGTGCTATTCAATCTCGCCGAGCATGTATTCCACAACTTTTTTATCAGGGTCGAACGGAGCCAAATCGTCAAGATTCATTGCTCGAATCGACAACTCCACCAAATCGCGCTCCGTCATCTGCCCGCACTTCTTTCCACTGTGTAAAACAAAATATTCTCCGGCTTCGACAAGCACTCTCTTTGGCACAAGTCCAATTATCTCGGTGCCCGTCACACGACAGCCATGCCTTTCAGCCGCAGCACACACAGCCTCATAAGCCTCATGAAGAGTGGTCTTATCAATATCTGTGATATTCATTGACACCTGAGCTATACCATATTCCTCTATATACCAACCGATTGCTTTTGCCGCCTTCAACACCCCGGGAATCATCACAACGTCTCCGTCCGAATTTCTCACCACGCCACCTTTATAAGGGTCTCCGATACGCATCGCACGACCTCTCGTTCTTACATCCGAGGCTATGGCTCTGGCCTTGTCGGTGTCGGTGGTATCGAGATTGAAATTGACCGCAATGAGAAAATTACGCGCCCCGACGACAGACGCACCGCTATATGCAGCCCGCTCGGTCCATGCACCTCGGCCGAAATCAGGTCCCAACTCCGTATCGCTTATCTTCTGTGCAAGACCTTCATATTCGCCATGTCGGCAATCCTCCAAATTGCGATGAGAGTGTTTAAATGCCGCTGCCTCATAGCAATAAACCGGAACCCCCAATTGTACATATATCCGCTCGGACAATTCGCGCGCCAACTCTGCGCACTCTTCCAAACTTACCCCCGAAACGGGCACCAGCGGTAACACATCTGTGGCACCGATGCGCGGATGTTCTCCACGATGGCAACGCATATCTATCCTGTCCGTAGCACATCTCACCGCCCTAAATGCCGCCTCACACACCCCATGCGGCTCGCCAGCAAAAGTCACCACTGTTCTGTTGGCCGCAGCACCCATATCCACATGCAACACCTCTACACCTTCCACAGACCTTATTGCCTCACAGATTGCATCTATTACCTCTTTGTCGCGTCCTTCACTGAAATTGGGCACACACTCAATAATTTTCCCATTCATATTATATCATACCTTCTCATTAAATTCACACATCATTCATGGCAGGGACGATAAAAGAGTCGGCGGCCATTCGATATGCCGCCGACGCTCTTATTATTCCATCACTTTCAGATTTATATTCTCCACCGGAAACAGATGTCCCGTATTCTCCAACGTAGGCCAACCGTCTTCATCCTGATATACCGTCCTTATTCCCAACAGCGATGCGCCATTGGCCACACGAGTATAAGCATGATATACGATTTTCAACTCTCCGTTTTCGAGAATAAATCCGTTGTGGCCGCGGCCGGGTTGCTCGTCATCACCTTTCATGAACAATGTACTCTCGCCATCCAACAAACGGCCTCCCGTCTTGCTGAGGTAGGGGCCCTCGATGTTCTCGCTGTATCCGACCACCACATGGTAGGTACTATCGTTTCCTGCGCAACATTTTCCCTCAGATGCAAACAGATAGTAATAACCCTCCGACTTGACAATGAATACACCTTCGCCCAATCGGTTGGTTATAACATGTATCTCCGGCGAGGCTTCATTCTTCATCTTTCCGGTTGCAGGGTCGAGCTCAACGGCACGAAGGCCTTTTTGATAAGAGCCATAGAAGAGCCACATACGATTGTCGGTGTCGATAATCACATTAGGATCGATGACATTCACGCGCTCCTCATGATTCTTATGACTCACCACGACACCGCAATCAACCCACTTGTAATCGGGCGATGAGGGGTCAAGGGTTGTGTTGGTTGCCAAACCAATGCTGGAATCGAAATTCATCCATGCCGAAACCGAGTAATACAGATAATATTTTCCATTGTGGAAAAAGATATCCGGAGCCCACAGATGTCCATCCTGCTCAGGAATAAAACTCTTATGCCATTTGGGCAGTGTCTCGGCCGTAAACACACTTCCGCTCCACTCCCAATCGACCATATTCTTGGAGCTCTGAATAGAGACGCCATGACCCGTTGTGAACATATAATACGTATCACCCTGCTTTATCATCACAGGGTCGTGAACTCTGCTAGCATAAGTATTCGCAGGTAAATCAAGGCTCTTTAAATCCATGCGAGCCCTTTGTGCCGAGGCGGAAATCGCCACAGCAGTCAGCATCAATAAGGAAAATAGTTTTTTCATCACCATAAAGCATTTAAGAAATTAGTTATTTTTTCTCGGGTCTAACAAGATTTTCACGCATCTCTGTATCGGCCTGAATGTTTTTCAGTTTATAATAATCCATCACTCCCAGATTTCCGTTTCTGAATGCTTCGGCCATTGCCAAAGGAATATCAGCCTCTGCCAACACCACCTTTGCACGAGCCTCCTGAATCTTGGCTTTATTCTCCTGCTCCAATGCTACCGCCATGGCTCTGCGTTCCTCTGCTTTGGCCTGAGCAATATTCTTGTCGGCATTCGATTGATCCTTTTGCAAAACCGCACCGATGTTCTTTCCTACATCTATATCGGCAATATCAATCGAAAGTATCTCGAATGCCGTTCCTGCATCGAGACCTTTTCCGAGCACCACCTTAGATATCTGGTCGGGATTCTCCAACACCTCCTTATGACTCTCGGCCGAACCGATAGACGATACAATACCTTCACCGACACGTGCCAACACGGTCTCCTCACCGGCACCTCCTACCAACTGTTTTATATTGGCTCTCACCGTCACACGTGCCTTAGCAATGAGCTGAATACCATTCTTTGCCACTGCCGATACGGGCGGTGTGTTGATTACCTTAGGATTGACCGACATTTGCACAGCCTCGAACACATCGCGTCCTGCGAGGTCGATTGCAGATGCCATCTTAAAGTCGAGCATAATGCTGGCCTTCTCTGCCGACACAAGGGCATGTACCACATTGGTGACATTTCCGCGAGCCAAATAATGAGCCTCCAATTCATTGGCATTCAACTTTAAGCCGGCTTTTGTCCCCTCTATCATGGCAGACACAATCACCGAAGGCGGCACCTTTCTCCAACGCATCAGTATGAGCTGGATTAGCGAGATGCGCACATTGGAAATAAGAGCCATGAACCACAAACCCACCGGGATGAAATAAAAAATCAACCACAGCAGAATGATTGCCACAAAAGCAACCAAAGCCAATAATCCGATATTATCCGTAAACATAACTTAATTAAATTAATTGAATATTATTTGTTATTTATTTCTCACTCGTATTAATCCTATTATTACACAACAACACTCCTCCGTCACAGATACTACTCAGTCTCGACACTGCGGACAATGACACTGAAATTTTCAAAACCGATAACCTCCACCTCACACTTGGGGTCTACATAAGCATCTAATGATTTGGCCTCATATATCTTTCCCCTGATATCCACTTTACCCATAGGGGCAAGACGGGTTATGGAGATACCTCGGTCACCGACAACAACATTATCTTCACTCGGGCTGTGTTGCGACTTTCCGTCAATATTGTCTTTCAACGTCAGGTGATGCCACGCTTTGGTCTTCACACAGAACACCAGCGTTATCACCACCGACACCACCGACACCAGCAAACAAATTATCAAGCCCGTGATACCATTCATCAAATATGCCTTATAGATGGCGAATCCGTATGAAATAACCGCGCCTATGGCAGCCACACTTACCCCGGGCAGAAGAATCATCTCCACCAATGTCAGCAACATACCCAAAGCTATCAAAAGAACTATCATTCCCATATTTCCAACTCTTTTAATTGTTTATATTTCGGTCACAGTAATCTTTACCTCCGCAGCCAGCGCACCAAGTTTCGAGGCAACCGACTCGGCCTCGGCCTTATCATCGAATGTGCCGATAAAAAAGACATACTCTCCGTCATCCATAATACGCGACAACTCCTTGCCGGGTGCCGAAGAGGTTACGATATCTTTCAATTGCTGGCTCAAAGCATTGCCGGCCTCCCTTATCTCCACACGATAACGATGCGTCGCTGAGGCAGCATTCGCAGTTGTCTTATTATCGGCATTGCTCTGCATGCCTGCTGTTTCTTCGTCACTTTCACTCCATGCCGTCACGATAGGATTACGGAACCCTTTGCTCTTCAAATAGAGCGCAGCCGAATCAGCCGTCTGACGGGTGGGGTAGTAACCAACATAATAGTTGTAGCGCTTATCCTCGCCACGATTATAAAACATAGGTTTGGCATTGCGGAAAATGGAAGGTTGCTGAGCCACCGTATATCGCCCCACCAATAAGCTATACACATTCTCGTCATCCATCTCCTCGTTTGGAACGGGATTGCGGGAAGAGTAGGGCGCAACCTTCTCTATTGTGGCTGCAACATACTCCACCTCTTTTGCTCGCGCAGGAGCCTCAGACGGAGAGAAAACAAAATCATCATCCGCAATATGTGACATTGCCTTATTCAACGAATCCACAGCCGCTCCGTTATTAATCACACGCGCAATCAACACCTCGTTTTTCAACATAAAGCGTTTCATATACGGATATGATGCCAATTCCATCACAACCCCCTCTTCTATCTCTCCCATCTCTCGCCGCATATCACCCAACATGCTCTCCACCTCCTCCAATTGCTCCGCAAGATTGTGTTTGTCAAGCAGATAACTATAACAATAACTCTTCACATTGAAGACATCGTTGTTCCACATGCTCTCCGCCTCGGCCGCCAGCACAGCATTCAGCGAGTCGAGTTTCATTCGCTCGGCATAAAGACTGTCCACCTCCGCAATGGTCTTGACCGTATAATAGAGTGAATCCAATTCCAAAATCGTGCTATTGTTGGCAGCATATTGCTCAATCTTGTTCAATATCTCATCTTCCACCCTTTGGGTTTTATGCAATGCCGCAAGGTCGGTGGCCGACAACTCTTTCGTAAAAATGGGATTATAGATAAGATTCGGGTTGTTATTATCGTTCCCCGCATCAAGCATACCGGCCGCCTCATTGTTGAGTGCCGTTGCCAATTCGACATCCGGATTGTTCAATCGCCACTCCTGCTCCTTGCGCTCTATCTCGTTTCTCAAATCGACCAACGAACTCTGTATCGAGAAGAGTTCGAACTCCAACTCCGCGACACTGCCCGCATCCGCACTGCCAGCAACAACCTGCGCCCTCAATCCATCCAATCGCACTTTCAGTCCGCTCTCTTTCGACACCAATTCCGCCTCACGTGTGCACATATTGACATAGACGCTATCGGCTTTCATCTGCTCGATAGGCTTGCGATTCTGGCCGAACATCGCCTCACCCGAAAGCAGGAACAACACAGCCACAACTATATATTTCATGATATTACGCACTCTCATACCCACCATTTCATCAAAAACAATTGTACCAGTCCGAATATTTCCAAACGCCCCAACAGCATCAACAATGTGGAGAAAGCCTTAGCCATCTCGGGCAGAGCGGCACAATTGTTCACACTGCCGACATCACCGAAGCCGATACCCACATTACCAATAGAGCTTACCGCAAACGAGATGGATGACAACAAATCCATTCCGCACGCGGCATTTACCAGCGCTCCTACAAATATAAACATTAAATACAATATTATAAACACCTGCGTTGCCATAATCATAGAATTATCCTGAGCAACGCCATTGATTTTTATACGAAAAACGGCATTGGGATGTTGTTGTTGTTTGAATTTCATCTTCACCATCTTGCCTGCCAAAACCACACGGTCGCACTTCAAACCTCCCGAAGTGGAGCCGGCGCATCCGCACTGTATGGACAACATCAAAGCAATCAATACCGAAAATGGCAGCCAAGTGTTCGTTTCAGTTGTTGCAAAGCCTGTTGTTGTGGTATAGCTGACTATCTGAAACGCACTGTATCTCAGCGATTCTCCAAACGTATCATACACATTGCCATGAAATAGATTGATGGCCACCAGCAAAATACCCACTCCCACACATATCATGTAATAGCGACACACCTCGGAACGGAAAATGTTGTTGGCTTTACCTATAAGAGTGGCGAAAATCAAACCGAAATGCAAGCCCGAAACCAACATGAAAAATCCAGAAATAATCTCTATCCACACATTGTCATAAGCTCCCACACTCATATTCTTGGTACTGAAACCACCCGTTGATGCAACCGACAGACCATGATTCACCGCATCGAACCAATTCATGCCGGCCACCTTCAACAACAGGATTGTCAGCAACGTTATGCTTAAATAGACCGACAAGCATATCTGCACTATTTTCTTGGTGCTATACTGATAGTTGTCTTTGGCCATGGAGGAGACTTCGAGATTCGTGATATTCATCTTGGCCTTTCCTATCAACGGCAACACCACCAATGCAAACATCACAACGCCCACACCGCCCAACCAATGGGTGGTAGAACGCCAGAACAACAGACTGCGCGGCATGGCCTCCACATCATTAAGTATTGTGGCACCTGTGGTGGTAAATCCCGAAACACTCTCAAACCACGCATTTAAGAGATTAAACTCTCCGCCCCACAACAAATAGGGGAACATGCCGACCACACATGATACGACCCATGCTCCGATGACTATTCCGAAACTCTCTTTGGAATTGATGCCGTCGGATTTGCCG
Organism: Tidjanibacter sp.; assembly: GCA_045597245.1. Taxonomy (GTDB): domain Bacteria; phylum Bacteroidota; class Bacteroidia; order Bacteroidales; family Rikenellaceae; genus Tidjanibacter. The sequence goes on along the minus strand of JAZODY010000160.1, from coordinate 1,989 downwards.
ACAAACAACAACGGGAATGCACCCAATATGGCCGTAAGCAGAAACGACAACAGCATGGGAGTATATCCTCCGTCCATGCCATTCATTACGGCAATTAACGCAGCCATGAGCATAAATGCAGATTCGAGCAACAGCACGATTCCGATATACCTCAATATGACATTCAATCTCATACTCTCTCAACTGCTTTATACGACACGTCTCTCGTCGTCATTTCTTATCATTCAGTTTATCAATCAACTGCTGAATATTCTCGCTCAGGTCATGAATATCTCCGCTGCCCTCTATCTTCACATTGAACTTGGTTCCGAAATCGAGAAATGCCCTGACCTCGTCATTGATTTTGAGTACCGGACGCAAAAAATAGAGGTCGAGGAAGAAATAAAACATCAAAACAATCAGGAAGGCCACCAGCAATGTGAGAATACTCGGAGTGATGGTTCGGTAAACATTATCTTCAAGCAACATGGTTCGGACCGAAACCGAGTTACGAGGAGAGGTCATATACTCCTTAATCGCCTCGTCAAGGTCATAATAGGCTCCGGCATACACATTCACAAACCAATCTGCCGCATCGACACCCTCCGAAGCCATATATTCATCTATCACACCTTTATAGCCGTCATGGGCCGCATAAACACCCTCCAAATCCATTCTGTTTCCAATCGTACGAGTGGCATTCAGAATGGCGGCATTGAAAGTTTCCACACCACTAAGATACTTCTGCCGAGCCTCATCATCGGCCTCATCCGAGAACACCATCTGCAACATGGCCTGATTCTGCTCTTGCAACGCCACAAGCATCTCTTTGGCCGCCTCGGTACTCTGACTGCTGGTCTCCATTATATTATGAACAGTGGTCCTGAGCCGCCCCAGCTCGGCCATGGCAATAGCTCCCGCAAAAAAGAGCACAAGCGCCAGACCTAAAAATCCTATGAATATTCGTTTACGTATTCCCATCTCAACCTGACTGAATCTATTTTCACTAATACAAATATAGATATTTAATCGACAATCTCGGATATCATCTCGCAATTATCCGCATCCGTTCGCAACATTCTAACTCTGCATATGGCATTCACTCGTGCGGAATCATATTTAGCCTTTACCTTGATATAATTACACGTATAACCATACATAAGACCGTTTCTTCCGCGACCTTCGAACAACACGTCCATCTCCCGTCCCTCGAAGCGACGATAGAACGACAAGTGCAGTTCCTTACACAAAGCATCTAATTTTGCAGCCCTCTCTGTCTTCACCGAATCCTTAACCTTGCCCTCAAACATCACAGCAGGAGTTCCGGCCCTCTCGGAAAAAGGAAATATATGGAGATATGCAGGCTCCATACGTTTCAGAAACTCATAGGTGTCATTAAAATCGTCGTCGCTCTCACCCGGAAATCCGACAATAACATCAATGCCAATGAACACATCGGGCATCAGACGTTTCAAGCGTTCGATACGGCGGGCAAAAAGGTCGGTGTTGTATCGGCGGCGCATGACCGCAAGAATCTTGTCCGACCCGCTCTGAATGGGGATATGGAAATGAGGTTGAAATTTCTTCGACCCTGCACAGAAATCTATAATCTCATCGGTCAATAGGTTGGGCTCGATGGAAGAGATACGATAGCGTTCAATCCCTTCGACCTTATCCAACTCTCGTATCAAATCAATGAATCGTTCTCCAGTGCTTTTGCCGAAGTCTCCTATATTAACTCCCGTCAGCACAATCTCTCTCTGTCCTCCGTCGGCTATCCCGCGAGCCATCTCAACCAACTCCGCAACCGAAATATTTCGACTGCTGCCACGAGCATAGTGAATAGTACAATAGGCACATTTATAATCACATCCATCCTGCACTTTAAGAAAAGAACGAGTTCGGTCACCCGACGACCATGCAGGGAAATAGCGAGTAAGATTCTCGGTGGCACATGTGGTAAAAACAGCCCGACGTTTTCCGTCCAACTCAATGGCGCGCTCATACAAA
>JAZODY010000159.1:0-6000 GCA_045597245.1 Tidjanibacter sp. | reverse complement strand
TTCGTGTATCATGTTGCGCAGATTTATCTGCGAGGCCTCCAACGATTTACGACCCACAGGACGATAGTCGGAGTCGTAGCGCGAACGACGCAGACGGAACCTCATCTTCTCGGGGGTGCCGTAGATGTCCACTCCGAGCTTGATGGGCAGGAAGGCGTTTTGCAACATGGAGATGTTGTAGTTCATCGACATGTCGAGATTGTGGCGACCGCCCACGATGGCCTTGTAGCGGTCCATCACTATCAGGAACGGATAGATGTCTATCTCATTGCGGAAGACGGTGAACTCCACCGAAAGGCTGTCTATTTTGTTTTCGGCCTGTTTGCTGAAATTGAGTTTGCGGGCTATGGTGGAGAAGGTGTCGCCATCCATCACCACGAGGTCGTTGCCCACTATGGAGGCCGCTCCGCGCAGGGTCGATTTTTTCAGATTGTAGAGCGAGTCGAGATTGGTCTCCACTGCCATGTGGAACTCGCCCGTTCCGCCAAACGAGTTGAGCATCGGCATCATGTCGCCGAGGTCGGGGAATGTGGAGAGCAGATTGCCTATCTCCACATTGGTCATGTGGTAGTCGAGTCCCACGTAGAGGTGGTCGCGGCGTGGCGACTTATACATGGCGGTCAGTTGCACATCGGCGGCCGATGAGGTGAAGTTCAGTGCATCGAGCACCAACACTCCGTTGTCCACCGTCACCGCTCCGTTCACGTTGCGGGCCACATTGGTTCCAATCAGTGCATTGTCTATCCGGGTATCGAGCACCAACGAAATGCCTTTCGGCACTATGAACGGACCGGCACCCGACTCCTCATCTTCCGATGGCTCTTTGTTCATCAGGTCGCTCAGTTGCGGTGCGGTCACCTCCTCGGGTGCCTCCTCCACCTCGGGGCGGATGTCGCCGAGAGAGATGGTCACCTCGTCGGGAGCATACTCCACGTCGCCACCCTCCACCTCGGAGCCCAGACCGCTGAACAGCTCCATGAAATAGTTCACGTCGGTCACGGTGGAGATGAATTTCAATTCGCCTCTCAGGAGCGAATCTCCCTTCAAATAGGAGTTTACGTTGCGCAGCGTGCCGCTCAGTGCGAAGTCGCTGCGGTCTATGGTCATGCTGCTGCGATTGATGGTGTACTCCTCGGGAGTGAATACGAAGTCGATGTCGGGAATTATTATGGCGTCGGGTACGGCATCTATCTTCACCGTTGCATTCTTCACGTTTACATATCCCGCGGGGGTCCATTGCAACATCAATTCCTTGCGGGTGAGGTCGCCTTCAAGGTCGGCTTTGATGCCCGTACGACCCAGCAGTGCGCTCTGACTACCCATCGAGGCTCTCATTTCGCTCTGGTCGAATTGCAGCTTTATGGTCGGGTGCTGTCGGCCCTCTCCCGTAATGTTTTCGGCTTGCAGTTCCACGTCGGTCATGGCAAGGCTGAGCGTGTCACATGCGGCCACCGAGAAGGCATCGGCTCTCAGGGCAACACTCGCATCGGGCAACGAGGTGGTGTCGGCCAGTACTCCCGAGAGAGCCAATTCGCCGCCGAGTGCGCGCGCCGAGGCAACTATGGTGTCGCAATCCGCATCGAGAGTCCCGAATCGGAAGTCGGCCTTTATGTCGTTGTGTTTGGCGAGGTCGGGAAAGGCTGCCGTATTGGCCGACAGTTCCGCCGCCGCAACTGCCACCGAGGCCGCTCCCGCACCGATGTTAAGCGAGTCGGCCGCGACTGCAACCGAGGCGAACGAGCCTTCGCTGCTTGCGGGGAGTTGAAGGTGCACCTTGCCACCCGCCATGTTCATCTCTATGGTGTCGTAGCGTGCGGCGAGTTTATCGGTGGTGAGTGTTCCGTCGAGGAATATTTTTTCGTAACGTCCTCTCTCTATGTCCGACATGCGGAAGCGGGCCTTTATGTCACCCGCCAGCGCGCCCGTCACCTCCACGTCCATAGTGTCGGGAATGAAGGGTGTAATCTCTGACAGACTGAGGGCCAGATTTCCGTCGATGCGACAGAGCATGTCGCCCAGCGGGCTCTGCACAAGGCCCGTCGCTCTGAGGCGAGATTCGGGGGTGGCCACGTTGAGTTGTTCTATCTTCACACTGCCGGCACTCATGTCGTTGGGGTCGATGGCTGCCGTAAGTTTAAGTTGCAGGTCATTGAGCGGGAACGGCAACATTGCCGGATAGGCGGCTCGTCCTTCGTCGAGCGAGGCGTCGAGGGTTATGAGCGGCATTCCGGTGCTGTCAATCACGCCTTTGGCCGTACCTGCGAACTCCATCACACCTTCGGCTTCCACACCTTCGAGGTAGCTCTCATAGGCCTCGGGCACGAGCGACAGCAGGTCGCCTATCCTCCAATCGCTACCCGCAAAGGCGAGGTCGGTTGTTATTCGTTGGCCCTCCACGGCGGCAGTGCCGTCGAGCGAGAGGGTCAATCCGGCCACAGTGAGCGATGTTCCGCTCAGGTCATATCTGTTGCCCGACCAATCGGCCTTCATCGGAATGGTTGCCTCGGCCGAAATGTTGTGTATATACTCCGTACCCGTCATGGCAAAGGTGGCTCCGTCGAGTTTTATCTCGGCCTTGACCTCTCCACTTGTCTTGTCGGTCCTGCCCTTCACCTCCAACTTGGCTCCGACCAATTCGGCTGCCAGACCTTGTGCCGCATCGTGGAACGATATGGGACCGCTCCACACCGCGAACTTGTCGGCCGCGAGACTCTCTGCGGTCAGCAGGCCCTTCAAGTCCATGCCCAACTCCTCCACCTCGGCCTTCATGCCGGTGCGCAGGTCGGTGTAGGATAGGGAGATGCGTTCCATGCTCACTTTCTGTAAGTCGATTGGGTCGAAGGGCAGCGAGAATGGTTCTTGGTTCGGTTGTTCGGTCTCGGCAGCGAACGACATGCCCAGATTGGTCATGCCCGTCGAATCGACATGAAGTTCGGCCTTGACGTCTTGGAGCAGTATGCGGTCGCTCACCACAGCACCAGAGGAGAGAAATTCCCTGAGGTCTATGGCGGCAAAGATGTTGTCGATGTCGGCAATGGTGTCTGCTGCTGCATACTCGGGATTGACCACCGTGACGTTCTCAATCTGCAACGACACCCTCGGAAAGGTCTTCATGAAGACAAGGTCCACGTTGCCTATTTCGGTCTTGAACGGCAGATAGTCCCGTGCATATTTGTTTGCCAACTCCGTCATGCGGCCCGACGATGAGAGTGTTCCCAACACGACGGTCACTCCGATAACTGCCAACAGAATCACTCCTAAGAGCGATAGGGCTATGATTTTCAGTGTTTTTTTCATGGTTTCTGGGTGTGTGTTACGCAGAGCTCTTTTCTTCCGAGGCCCCTGCTTCTCGCCGAGAAGTTATTGCACCTTCGTGAAGGAGAATGTTTTGTAGTCGTCTTTGAATTTGAGCACGGTGGAACTGAGTTCCAGCATGGTGTAGATTTTGGGTATCGTGGCGCTGCTGATATCCATCTTGTGGTTGATGGTGAGCTTGTTGCCCGAGAGCGACCATGTGAAGTCCTGAGCATCCTCCTCGGTCACCTCCGACGAATCCCATGTATAACCCGTACCGTTCGAGGCAAAGCAGTAATACTCGGTGCCCGATTTCCACTTTCCGGTCATCATCGATGCTTCAAACGAGGCTCCGTCGTCGGATTTTGAACACGAACCGATGAACAAAGCGGCCAACAGGATGGCAAAAATAGTTCCCAAACGTAATGAAATATGTTTCATGACTCCCTCCTTTTATGAAATGATTGTTGTGTTTTTTACTCTCTCTCTGTTTGTCTTTATGGAGCGGCGGTCTCTCTTGTTGTTAGCGACCCAACACCCTTCTGATGGTGCAGACGATACCCTCCTCGTCGTATCCGCATGCGGCCTTCTGCTCGGCCACCGTGGCGTGCTCCACAAACTCGTCGCCTATGCCCAGTCGGGTCACCCTGCATCGCAAGCCTCTCTCCGACATGTACTCCGCAACAGCGCTGCCCACGCCGCCATCTGTCACGCCGTCTTCAACGGTCACCACCTCGTTATATCTCTCTCCCACATGGAGCAGAATCTCTTCGTCGAGCGGCTTGGCCCAGCGCATGTCGTACACGGCAGCCCACACACCCTCCTCTTCCAACCTGAGGGCTGCTCTCAGTGCACTGTTGCCCGTGGCACCAATCGATAACACCGCAATGTCACCTCCCTCCTTCAACAGACGCCCTTTGCCTATGGGCATCGTGGAGGCCTGCTCGTCTATCTCTCCCTCCTCGAATCCGCGCGGATAGCGAATCACCATCGGGCCGTCTAAGGTCAGAGCGGTGTGCATCATGTTGCGCAGTTCGTTGCCGTTCATGGGAGCGGCTATGGTGAGATTGGGAATGCAACGGAAATAGGCAAGGTCGAACTCTCCGTTGTGTGTCGCTCCGTCTTCTCCCACAAGTCCGGCTCTGTCGAGACACATCACCACCGGCAGATTCTGCAATGCCACATCGTGGATTACATTGTCGTAGGCGCGCTGCATGAACGACGAATATATGTTGCAGAACGGACGCATTCCGTCGGTGGCCAATCCCGCCGAGAAGGTTACGGCGTGTCCCTCGGCTATCCCCACGTCGAAACAACGCTCCGGCATGGCCTGTTGAAGAATGTTCATCGACGAACCGGTCAGCATGGCCGGCGTCACACCCACCACACGCTCGTCCTTGCGGGCCAATTCGAGCAGCGTGCGCCCGAAGACGTACTGAAACTTGAGGGTTGCGCTCTGGTGCGATTTCTCGCGTTTGCCGGTGGCATAGTCGAAACGGCCGGGCGAGTGCCACTCCTCGGGATTGCCGTTTTCGGCCGGAGCATAACCCTTGCCCTTGATGGTCATTATATGCAGCAGTTTGGGGCCCGGGAGGTTCTTCAAATCTCTCAACACCTTCACCAATGTCTTTACATCGTGTCCGTCTACGGGACCGAAGTAGCGCAGATGGAAACTCTCGAAGAGGTTGCTCTGGTGGAGCAGACTGTTTTTCAGCAGGTGGTTTATCTTCTGCAACAGATGGCGCAGACGAGGCATGCCCGCCAGACGATTCCATGTGCGACCCTTTATCTTGTTGTAGCCGTGGGAGGTGGTGATGTTGAGCAGTATCTCTTTGAGCGCACCCACATTGGGGCTTATCGACATCTTGTTGTCGTTAAGTATCACCAGCAGGTCGGCATCCTGTGCTCCGGCATTGTTGATACCCTCAAATGCCAAGCCGCCCGACATTGCGCCGTCGCCTATTACGGCTATGGTTTTGGCACTGCCGCCCTTTATCTTCTCGGCCACCGCAATGCCGAGTGCGGCCGAAATGGAGGTGGAGGAGTGTCCTGCACCGAAAGCGTCGTAGGGGCTCTCGGCACGACGCGGAAAACCGCTCAGGCCATCCTTCTTGCGGTTGGTGTGAAAAAGGTCGCGACGTCCCGTGATGATTTTGTGCGCATAGGCCTGATGGCCCACATCCCATACCACCTTGTCCGACGGAGTGTCGTAGACGTAGTGCAATGCCGTTGTGAACTCCACACTGCCCAGATTGGAGGCCAGATGACCCGGATTCTGCGAAAGGTTGCGCACGATGAAGTCGCGCAATTCGTCGCAGTAGGGCTGCAACTCATCCACGGTGAGTTTTTTCAGCTCCTCGGGGGAGTCGATGCGGTTGAGATATTTATATTCTGTGCTATTCACTTCTTATATGGTTTTAATTACAAAGATAAGAATTAATGGGTATTTTCGGAAAAAAATCGTATCTTCGTAACCACAAAGCAGATATTTGTCGGCATCGTGGCCGACGGAAAGTGTAATGCAGATAACTTTAATGACATGAATTACAAAAGAATATTACTCAAACTCAGTGGCGAATCGTTGGCCGGAGGAGAGGGGTGCGGCATCTCGGTGGAGGTGTTGGCGCAGTATGCCGAGCAGATTAAGCGTGTGGCCGAGAGCGGAGTGCAGGTAGGCATCGTGATTGGCGGCGGCAACATCTTCCG
>JAZODY010000158.1:0-6829 GCA_045597245.1 Tidjanibacter sp. | reverse complement strand
TGCATTATGACAAATAAAGATGGCGACTTGGGGTTGATTGACAGGAACGGCAAATGGGTTGTGGAACCGGCATACGATGAGGTTTGGGTTCCCAACCAACACGGCCATCGTGTGGTGATAAAGGAGGGTAAATATGGCATTCTCAATACCGACGGCTCGACACACTATCCGGCCGAATATACCTATCTGGACGAGATTTCGGATGGCTATGTGCTGACCAGAGATGGACGTAAATGGCAGGTCGATATCGAAGGCAATATAGTAAATCCTTTTGTGTTCGACGGTACACGCCATCTTTACAATTCCTACGAGAATGAGGCGTATTATGAAGAACCGCTTGACGACTATATGGTCTATTATGTGGGTGACTACGAGGGCATCTTGAATCTTCATACGGGCCAACCTGTCACACCGGCAATATATAAGCATGTGAATATTCTCTCCGACAGCTGGTTTGAGGTGCAGTTTCCCGAAAGCTGTGTTTGGTGTTTGCTCGACATGAACGGCAATATGGTGTCCGAAAAGTAATGTTTCCGAATACGAATTGCAAGAGAGGAGTGCGGCCGAAAAATTTGTCAAGGACTCCAAAAGCAAACTCGGTAAGACAAAGAGTGCAACGCAAGGCCAATTTTCGGTGACGGACCGAGATACCAATACACCTTATATCAAAAACGTAAAGGTGGTGACCAATGTGGTTTATTATCTGAAAGACTGATTCTTGTTCGGTATTGCTGAATATTGTAAATAAAAACCGCCCTCGCCACAACTTGGCGAGCACGTTTTTGTATATACACAAGGTCTTGTTATTGTCGGATAAATGTTATTCCGTCCATAATAAGTATGTTTCCTGATATGGTTACATATATCATCTCAGGCTCATACGGGTCACTGCTTGGGATTGTCGCCCCACTCATTGCTTTCGGGCATACTGTCGGTGCACAAAAGAACAAGCAGCCAGATAAATCCCACGATAGGAATTAAAATTATGAAATACATCCAACCGCTCTTTCCCACATCGTGCAATCTTCTAACAATAACAGCTAAACTGGGGATAAAAATTACAAGGGAATATATTCCGGAGAAGATGGGGAATTGCGAACCAATCAAGGTATCTAACAAGGTTGCAACAAGAGAAAAGATAATGTTGACAAGAGTGAACATCCAATACTCCTTACGACGTGCTCTTCCCGAAAAATCCGCATACTGCGACAAACATTTAGTAAACCAATACATAGTAGAAAAAAATTAAGTTTAGGGAAATTTTAAATTAGTTTTATCTTCGACAACAGTCTGAATTTCCCGTTAAACACCATTGTCGATATATTTCGTTTTTACAAATCTATAAAAACTTTTTTGAATATGAACACCCTAAACCTATTGTTTTGTTCGGGGGGGGGTAATTTGCTGTTTATTAACAATATACATATTAGGTATTTTATTGCGTAATTTGGCATTACAGCAAAATACCAATATCAAATAGACCACTCTTGAAATAATGCACGTCCATCACACCTGACACACTATCGTGAACAAAGTCTGCAATCCCGCCTTCTTATGCCAACCGCGAAAAAGGAGGTATTAAACGTTTGTGGTAAACTCCGCTTTCCTTCCCGCCAAAATATTCCTTATCAAAAGACGATTGAGTGGCAAGGGCAATTACCTACATAATTGTCGATTTCCGCAAAATGATACCCCAAAAAGACAACAGCAAAAGTCACCCTGAGTGCGTTAAGCTAAATACCTCCTTACCAAAGAAACTTCGGAAGGGTATTAAGATGACTGCGGACTATTCAAGACAAAACAATGAACGACAGCTCCACTGCTGTCGTTCATTGTTTCAGAGCGGAAAACGAGACTCGAACTCGCGACCCCAACCTTGGCAAGGTTGTGCTCTACCAACTGAGCTATTTCCGCAATTATGTCGTGCAAAACATTTTCTCTCCGTTTTGCGAGTGCAAATATAACGCATTTTTTATTTCCCACAAATTTTTCGACCTATTTTTTTCTTTTTTCTATGTCAGGCCGCTTTTATCAACGAACGACCAGCACATACCAACAACAAACCCAAAATAAAACTCAGTCCCACATAAGCCGCAAAATATCCCCATTGCTTTCCATCAGCCAACAGATACATATCGTCGGCAAACGACGAGAATGTTGTGAAACCGCCACAGAAACCGGTTATGAGAAATACGTTCATTTGAGCAGATATCATATTGGTTTTCTCAACCAAGCCAAATAACACACCAATAAAGAAACTGCCTATTATATTCACCAAAAATGTTCCCCACGGATAGGGCGATGTGAACATGAGATGACACAAACGCCCTACAAGATAACGAAGACAGCTGCCGATAAATCCGCCCAGACCAGCCAAAAGTACGGTTTTAAACATAAGAATCAAATTTGTAAATATTGTAATGCGTGCACTGTGTCAAAACAAATGCCAAAGAGAGGCGAATAATGTGGCACGTAAGTTGCCATTGTTGCCCACAAAAGAGTCATTACAAATCAAGAAATACATCACTATGCATTTAACACCGAAAGAAATCGACAAACTGATGTTGCTGACGCTCGGCATGATTGCCGAACGTCGCAAGAATAAAGGCTTGAAATTAAATCATCCCGAGGCCGTTGCCTACATCACATCATGCGCACTTGAAGGTGCGCGAGAAGGAAAAACGGTGGAGGAGGTGATGAATCTGGCGGCAAATGTATTAAAACGAGAGGATGTGATGGAGGGGGTGGCCGACATGATTGAACTGCTGCAAGTGGAGGCGGTATTTACCGACGGCTCGCGTCTGGTGAGCATTCACCATCCGATAAAATAGAATTAATCAATAAACACATTACTATAATGAACGACACAAACAATCAGAATCCCTCTCTGCGAAGCGATATGTCTTCGCTCTATCCTTCGGTGGAAGGATTCAAGCCCAATCAACAGGTTGCAGTTGGAGGTGTGATTACGAAAGAGGCGAACATAGAGTATAATACAGACCGAAAAACAGTCAAATGTGTGGTCACAAACACCGGTGACCGTCCCATTCAGGTGGGGTCGCATTTCCATTTCTTTGAGGTGAATCGCTACTTGGAGTTCGACAGAAACGCCGCATTCGGATGTCATCTGAATATTCCGGCCACCACAGCCATACGATTCGAACCCGGCGACCGCAAGGAGGTGGAGCTGGTGGCTTTTTCGGGCAAACGACGCATAATCGGGTTCAACGGTTTGGTTATGGGCTACACGGGAGAGGAGGAACATCCGAGCTATCTTCCTCTCAGGAATCGTTCTTTGCGACGTGCTCTGAGAGCCGGTTTTTTAAATGCAGCCGAGAATAGTTCGGCAGTGGAAGAGAGGCATCTGAACAATAACAACAAAAATTAGGCAGGAAGGAATGGCTACAATATCAAGACAACAATACAACAATTTGTTCGGTCCCACGACAGGAGATAAGATACGTCTTGGCGACACAAATCTATATGTGGAAATCGAACGCGATTTGAGAAACTATGGCGACGAAGTGGTTTATGGCGGCGGTAAAACTCTCCGCGACGGAATGGGGCTTGCCAATACCATGACATCAAAGGAGGGGTCGCTTGACCTTGTCATAACAAATGTCACCATCATAGATGCAAAACTCGGCGTCGTGAAAGCCGATGTTGGAATAAAAGACGGACGCATAGCCGGTACCGGCAAGGCGGGAAACCCCAACACCATGTCCGGTGTATGTCCCGAGTTGATAACGGGAGCCTCGACCGATGCCATTTCTGGCGAACACCTCATTCTTACGGCGGGTGGCATCGACGGTCATGTGCATGTCATATCTCCGCAACAGGCCGAGGCATGTCTTAGCAATGGCATCACCACATTGGTCGGCGGCGGAGTGGGGCCCACAGACGGCACAAACGGCACCACCATTACTCCCGGCGTGTGGAATGTGGAGAAGACATTGCAAGCCTTCGAAAATATTCCGGTCAATATCGGCCTTCTTGGCAAAGGAAACTGCTCCGCAATACCGCCGTTGGCCGAACAGATAGAGGCCGGAGTGTGCGGTTTGAAGGTGCACGAAGACTGGGGCTCAACTCCCAAAGCAATAGACATGGCGCTGAGAGCGGCAGACCTTTATGATGTTCAGGTGGCCATCCACACAGACACTCTTAATGAGGGTGGATATGTGGAAGATACGATAGCCGCTATGGATGGACGCACAATACACACCTATCACACCGAAGGGGCCGGCGGCGGCCATGCGCCCGACCTGCTCAAAGTGGCGGCAATGCCCAATGTGTTACCATCCTCTACCAACCCCACATTGCCGTTCGGAATAAACTCACAGGCCGAACTGTTTGACATGATTATGGTTTGCCACAATCTCAACCCCAAAATCCCCTCGGATGTGGCATTTGCAGAGAGTCGTGTAAGACCCGAAACACAGGCTGCGGAGAACATATTCCACGACTTGGGAATAATATCGATGGTGTCGTCGGATTCTCAGGCGATGGGAAGGGTAGGAGAGTCGTTCATGCGCACCTTCCAGATGGCATCATACATGAAAGATGCCTGTGGCAAATTGAAAGAAGATGCAGACGGAAACGATAATTTCCGCGTATTGAGATACATCGCAAAAGTAACAATCAATCCGGCCATCACTTATGGAATGTCGGATGTTATCGGCTCGGTGGAGAAGGGCAAACTGGCGGATTTGGTACTATGGGAGCCGCAATTCTTTGCCGTAAAACCCAAGATGGTCATCAAGGGCGGAATGATAAATTGGGCCAACATGGGCGACCCTAATGCCTCATTACCCACTCCGCAACCCATGTATTATCGTCCCATGTTCGGAGCATACGGCACCGCTCTTCCCACCACATGCGTTTCGTTTGTGTCGAATGCCGCCTACGAAGCCGGAATAAAAGAGCGGCTCGGGTTGCAACGAATGGTCTGCCCCGTTCGTCGCACACGCCAACTGACCAAATATGACATGTTGCACAATGAGGCGACACCCAACATTGAGGTCAATCCCGAAACATTCGAGGTGCTTATTAATGGAGCGAAGGCCTATGTGCCTCCCGTTCGTGAGTTCCCGCTCGGGCAATTATATTGGTTCAGTTAAAAAGTAAACATGTTCGGGGCACGCACTTTATATGTGCCCCGAATATTCAAATCACCACTTAGCATGAGAGTATACAACAAGTTGCTCGGAAATATCTCTTCGCCGGAGTGGCATGAGAGATTGAAAGGATTTCTTCTCGAACAAATTTCGCTTGACCCGTGGACATCGCAGAAGAGCCGTTTTGTGGCTCGCAGCGACCGTAACAGAGAGTATGCCATCGCTCTTGAAAGACACATGCGTATAGCCGATGGAGATATCATAGAATATCTACCCGAAGAGCAACATGCGGTTATCCTGCGTGTGCAGATGAACGATGTGATGGTCATCGACATGTCACCATTGATGTCGTTTCCGAGAGAGAAATCACTCGAAACGGCTCTTGAACTCGGCCATGCTTTGGGAAATCAACATTGGCCCGCGGTCGTGAAAGGAGTTGAAGTATTTATTCCGCTTACTACCGACAAAAAAGTGATGAACAGCGTTATGCGTACTCACAACATTGACGGCATATCATACGAGTTCCGTACCGCCACACAAGTAATTCCCTATCTGTCGCCCAATGAAATTCGCCAACTATTCGGAGGAGCCAATTCTCCCGCCCATACCCATCAACACCAAAACACCCCCAACACATTATGAACAACGATTCCGCAATGCTGATGCACCTGATTCAGTTTGGAGATTCGGCATTTCCCATCGGTACATTCTCCTTTTCAAACGGCCTCGAAACAGCCATAGAAGAGGGTATTATAGGTAATGCCGCCGAGTTGGAAAATTATGTGATTTCGCTATGTATCAACTCGGCACGCTTCGATTCGGTGGCAGCATTGCACGCTTGGAGATGTCATATGGCAGGCCGCTACGACAACCTGAAAGAGGTGGATAACCGAGTCATAATGTGTAAGCTCAATGACGAATCCCGTCTGATGACATGTCGCATGGGACGTAAAACAGCGGAACTGGCCGTACTTCTCACAGATGACAACATGTTGAAATCATGGCTGAAAGACATATCTGCCAAACAAACCGCCGGCACTCTTCCTGTTGCTCAGGCAATGCTGTTTTCCGCATGCGGAATGGGACAGAGGGCCCTGTTTTGCAACCAACAATACGGTGTGGCAAACATGGTTCTCGGTGCCGCGTTGCGTTGCATGAGGGTCTCGCACTATGATACGCAGCGAATTCTGTTCTCCGTAGCCCGATTGGCCGACCGGCTTTACGAACAGACCATAAGACTTTCGCTCGATGACATGAGTGTGTTCATGCCTCAAACAGAGATATTGGCCTCACTTCACGAGAAAGGCCACAAACGAATATTCATGAACTAAACAACAATGTGAGATGACGACTTGCAGAATAGGAATAGGCGGGCCGGTAGGCTCCGGCAAAACCGCCATAATAGAGAGCATTACACCGCATCTGCTCGACTTGGGCTTCAAGGTGCTTGTAATAACGAACGACGTGGTCACAACCGAGGATGCACAGCATGTGAGAAGAACCCTCAAAGGGATACTTGTGGAGGAGCGTATCATTGGCGTGGAGACGGGAGCATGCCCTCACACCGCTGTGAGGGAGGACCCGTCGATGAATCTTGCGGCAGTGGAGGAGATGGAGAGCCGTTTCCCCGATGGGAATGTGGTGCTCTTAGAGTCGGGTGGGGATAACCTCACTCTCACATTCAGCCCCGCATTGGTCGATTTCTTCATCTATGT
>JAZODY010000157.1:0-3573 GCA_045597245.1 Tidjanibacter sp. | reverse complement strand
CATATACCATCATAATGGCAATTAGGGGTTTCGGTTGCTCCTAAGTCTCGTACAAGATTTAATATACTGCCCAAATCTTCATAACTCAATGTAGGCTCTGCTCTGTTAGCACGGAAATTTACCAAATAACTTCGCAGTTGAGACAAAGGCAAATCCAAAGAATGAATTGCGGACGCGATGGTCTCAACAAACTTGTTATCCGAGCAACAAACCTCACAAGAAATTCCGTATTTCAATGTACTGATTCTTCGAATCATTCGAAGGTCATTGTAATCTATGTACATATGCATTTCGTCTCCTTGCGAAGGGATAAACATATTTTCAGCTATTTTTTCAATCTCAAATCTATCTGTAAGAATTTCGTATTTCATAATGTGTTAAGTATATCGATTAGTGCTATTGTTGTGGGGTTAGACAACATGTTTTCTTCATTATGGCTTCATATAATATCTATGAAGCCTCTTGCTTGTCTATCACATAAACATTTGCTCCACGTGCGCGAAACTCCTTCGTCACACAGCGTCCTATGCCGTTGGCTCCGCCCGTAACCACCACCACTCTATCCTTGAACATATACTCCATAACTCATGTCTCACTGTCATCACATCACAAAGATAGGAAAATCCCGCTCGCAAAAGGAGTTTTTCGCCGCAAAAAAGCTCCCTCCTCCGCATACGAATATGCGAAAAAGGCTATTTTTGTCTACGCAAACTCTGTTGGCAAAACTTTTGACGGCAAAAATGTATCTTTGTCTTGACAACAAAAGAGTGTATCCACAAAAACCACACGACATCATGAAAAAGATAGTGATTATAGACGGCGGACCGCGCCGAAACATGAACACCGCTGCCACGGCGGAGGCCTTTGCCGAGGGTGCGAAGTCGGTCGGAGAGGACATCGAGGTAAAGATTATCCGCCTCTACGACCTCGACGCCTACAAGGGTTGCATCTCGTGCCTTGCCTGCAAACTCAAAAACAGCCGACATCGCGACGTCTGTGCCTATCAAGACGGACTCAGCAACACCCTGCGTGAGGCCGCCTATGCCGACGGACTTGTCTTGGCCTCACCCATATATTTCAGCCAGATAACGGCCCAGTTGCGAGCCTTCATCGAGCGCCTTGTGTTCCCGTGGCTCTCCTACAACGATTACAGCATCACCGCTCCGAAACGCATACCGACAGCCTTTCTCTACACCATGAACATACCTGCCGAAATGGCCGACACCCTGCGCCCCATGCAGGAGCACTGCGAGGGCATCATAGCTATGGGGCTGGAACATCCCGAGCGCATAAATGTGTTTAACACCTTGCAGGTAAAGAACTATGACCTGTATGACATGGCCGGTTTCTCGGTGGAGGCTAAGATGCAATGGCATGCCGAGCATTGGGCCGAAGAGTTGCAGAGTGCCCGCGAGGCCGGCCGCAGAATGGCCGAACGCATCCTCGGCAAGGTATCGTAAAGAGCCGTCATTCTCCTGTCAAACATAGACGTCTGCCTGCACGACCTCTTTTCGTGCAGGCGGACGTCATGAAGTGTTCACTGTCGAAATCAGCCTCCCACGATGCCGGAGCAGTTTGTGCACCACGAGCATCCGATATTGCAAATTTCAACTTCGGTACGGGCGATTGTCTCCTGATTGTCATTCACAATCAGTTCGGCCATTTCGATGAATTTAGCGTTCATAATGAATTGAATTAATTGTTAGTAAATGAGTTTGGTGATATATTTTTCAAGCGCTTGTAGCAAGAGAGTGCCGCTTTCAACGTCAATAGTTCATAGGCGCTCAACTCTCTTTTGAGGCTCGTAAAATATTTGATTTGGAATGCCGATATAACCTGCGCCTCGACCAATCTCAATTTGCACATTCCCTTGTCTCTTTTTCCCACATCACCGCGCTGGGTGTAGTTGTATCCGTAACAGGTTCGGCATATTTTCAAAACAGGGCATGCCCCGCAATGCTCATCGACCAGATTGGCCGGATTAGAGAAATCGACCTCCTTGATATCTTGCAAGACATTCCGGTTTCCGTGCACCATCGGCAGAAACAGATGACACGGATACTGTGTTCCATCGGTGTCATAGATGGCGATGGTGGTACCGCACCCGCAACTCTTTTGAGGTATCTTATCATCGACTCTCCCGTCGAGATACTCCATGAAGAGGAAGTTGAACGGATGTTCCAACTCTTTGTCGGGATGGTCGAGAAAATATTCGGCTATTTTTTCAAGTTCGTCTTTGTAAATCATCTCGTCCCCCTCTCTCCACTGCTGTCCTTCCGACAGGGAGCTTGCTATTCTGTATCCGTTCTCGAACATAGATATTACCCCTTGCGAATAGTCGGGCAGCGTTTCCGAGGAGAGCGTGAGTTTGAAATAGGAGTCGGGCCACACCTCTTTGACAAATCCAATCGGCAAATCGGCCAACTCGCAACCTCTGTTCTGCTGCTGCATGGTTTCGGTTCCGTCCACCGACATGACGAGCCTGAAATCATCCTTTCGCTCCTTCAACCATTGCCTTATCTCGGGCGACAACAATGTGCCGTTTGTGGTTATCTGGAAGATGTGGTTGAATGGCAGGTTTTAACTCTTTGTCCACTCATAAATCTGCCGTATGAGTTCGAAGTTCGTCAATGGCTCGCCGCCGAACAGCTCTATCGCCAATCTTTCGCTGTCGATGTCGCCTTTGTACTCGTCGAACTCTCTCTTCAAGACCCGTGTCGCAACCTCGAAAGTCATCTTCTTGTCCGACTTGAATTTTTCGAAACAATAGACACAATTCAGGTTGCAGGCATGAGTAATCATCAATGTGCAAACGCGGGTTGTTTTAATCTTTTTTGGTTGTGATAATTCCATACGCCTATCGGTTTTTTCGATGCAAACTTCCTATTCCGCCCATCGGTCTTACGGCAAACCATCTTTAACGTCGTTTTATGTTTGTCGATGCCCCGATTTTATTATCTGAATCTTTTTCCGAATTTATAACCCCAAAGGTCACGAATCTCGTCACCTTTTCGAACTCCCACATAATAGAGTTCCTTGTTATCGTCAAAATTAAGGTCCCATGTAAACTTCTCATCTTTGTCTGTCACAACACGGCCCATATCCCTATGGAAAGCACGTACACGATGAAAAATCATCACTGACGCATCATCGTAAGGGTCCTGCACATAAAATCTAACAGATTCTCTATAACCATCATACGGCTTATATGTAATCGTGATATCCCAGTCCGGTTCGTCTTCCTCAACCTCTTCTTCAAACCGTCCCGATTCGTTTTCGAGAAACTCTTCAAATCTGTTAAAGAACGCTATGCAGGTTTGCAGATGGGCGTCATCGATATCCCATTGCGGGGTCCTCAATGTATTGACAGCCTTTCGCATAAATGAAATAATGGTGCTCTTCATGATAAGATAGTTTATTAAAAGTTATGCATTATTTTTGGAATAATCTCATAATCCGCTAAGAATAAAAAGTTTATGCGGAAAGTTCAAGAACGAGGTAATGAGTTGGCAACTGTTCTGATTTCTACATACTTGCGTGATTTGCATTGATGTACAACTCATCTTGGAACAA
>JAZODY010000156.1:0-5295 GCA_045597245.1 Tidjanibacter sp. | reverse complement strand
CATCGGCACCATGTCGGATAAGGAGAACAAATATTACTACCAGATTACTTCGTATCTCAAAGAGGGCTCTTATGCGCCGTTTGAGAATGTGGACGATGCGGTGAGAAAGATTATCTACAATCGTCGTCGCAATGAGGTGATAAGCCGATATGAGGATAGTCTTTACATGAACGGAATTAAAAACAAGGATATAACAATAAACGTTGAGATAGATGAATAGAAAGAGATTGGCAGGCTTGTTTATAGGCTGTTTGTTTGCGATTTTTACGTGCGAAGTCGGGGCGCAGGAGCGTTTCATGGCCGACCGAATAGTGGCTGTGATAGGCAATTCGGCTGTGTTGTACAGCGAGGTGCATAGCATGGCCGACCAGTTGCAGGCGCAGTATAGGGAGCAGGGCTACACCCCCGAGCGCGATTTGGTCAATGAGGCATTGGAGAAACTTATGCTCCAAAAACTGTTGTATAATCAGGCTTTGTTGGACTCGGTGGTGGTGAACGAGTCGGGTATAGCATCGGCTGTCGAGACCCAGATTAACGCCATGATAGAGCAGGAGGGGTCGATTGCCGCCGTGGAGGCCAAGAACCACAAGCCCATCTATGAGATAAGGGACGATATGTATAACAACTATTTGGAGGGGCAGTATGCTCAGGTGTTGCAATATCAGTTCATGGATGAGGTTACCATTACCCCGGGCGAGGTGGAACGCTATTATCGCAGCAAAAGCAAGGATGAACTGCCCATTGTTCCGGAGCAGTATGTGTATGCCCAGATAACCAAGTTCCCTTCGTCGATGACGGAGGCAAAACAGCGTACGAGGGAGCGCTTGTTGGAGATGAGAGAGCGAATAATCGGCGGCACGTCGTTTGAGTCGTTGGCACGTATGTATTCGGTGGATACCAACTCGGCCATGCAGGGTGGCGATATAGGCTTCATGGCGTTGGAGGGGTTGGTGTCGAGCTATTCCGATGCAATTAAGAATATGCAGGTGGGTCAGATTTCGGGTATCGTGGAGAGCGAGTACGGTTTCCATATTATCAAGCTGACCGACAAGCAGGGCAGCAGATACCGTACGAGCCACATCCTGTTGCGTCCCACCTATACTACGGACGAGATAAACTCCGACCTCAGAGTGCTGGACAGTTTGGCTACGGTCATCAGGGCCGATTCATTGACATTTGCCGAGGCCGCTTTGAAGCACAGCGACGATAAGTATTCGCGTCAGAACGAGGGTATCGTGACCAACCACGAGATGTTGGAGTATTACGGTGCCAACGATGCCAGCTACTCTTCAACCAAGTGGATGAAGGAGGATTTGGGAGCCGACTACGATGCGTTGCGTCTGTTGAAGAGAGGCGATATTTCGTCTGCATTCCGTTCGCAGGACATGCGCGGTAATGTGCTCAGCAAGATTGTTATGTTGGTCGATGTCATCCCGTCGCATACGGCGAGCATGGCCAACGACTATCTGAGCATCGAGCAGGTGGCGTTGCAGGATAAGCAGCAGAGGGAGTTCCAGAAGTGGGTGGATGAGAAGATAGCCGCCATGTATGTGAAGATTGATGCCGGTTTCACCGACCTTAATCAGTTCGAAAACAAGTCGTGGATTAAGTAGTGCGGGTGGCTCTGATTGTGGTTGGGGCGGCGGACGAACCGGACGGATTGTGCGGCGGCCCGACGAATAAGACGAAAATTTAGTTAATCAAACCGATAAAAACGAGAGAGTATCGTGGTGCGCGGAGGTGCAAAATTGTGGTTGGGGATGTTGTTGGCAATGCTCAGCATCTTCTCGGTGCGAACCTACACTACGGGACAGACGGGCGAAAAACGACCCGTGGACCTCAAATCCGACCGAATCTTTCCGGTGCCGGTGGGCGACTCCACCGGTTATGCTCTGGTGGGCAATGTTATTTTGTATCACAACGGAGCGGTCATAACGTGCGACAGCATGGTGCGTTACGATGCCCGTCACATGGATTGTTTCGGCAATGTGGTCATCAATCAGGACAGCCTCTACGTCTATGGCGACAGGGTGGAGTACGATGGCGACAAGGATTTGGCACGAGTCTTCTCTCCGCTCATCAAGATGACGGATGGCAATGCCGTCATGTACACTTATAATTTCTCGTTCAATACACGTACCAATGTCGGCGAGTTTTCGGGTGGCGGTACGGTGTCGCAGGACGAGTATCTGATGGAGGCTCGAAGGGGCTACTATTATGCCGACAGCAAGGTCATGGTGGGGGTGGGTGATGTCCTGATGCGCAATGCCAAATATCTGTTGTCGTCTGATTCGGTGAGCTATAATCTCGATACGGAGCAGGCCACGTTCCATAAACGCAGCAACATCTGGAACGATAAAGGGGAGATATTGAGTGCCGATGCAGGCGATTATTTCACTGCTCAGGAGCGTTACCGATTCTACTCCAATGCCTATATCCTCACCGAAAAACAGGAACTGTGGGCCGACAGTCTTGACTATGCCTCGGCGTTGGAGAACATAGAGATGTGGAATAATATTCAGGCGTTGGATACCGAGAATAACAGTATGGCTTTTGGCGACTATGCGCGCTACATTGGCGAGTCGGGCAAGGGCCTTTTGACGCGCGACCCGTCGATATTGCGTTATGAATTGGAGGAGGGAACCGATACGCTCTATATGCGTGCCGACAGCATTTATGTCTATGAGGTCGATAGTTTGGGCTATTTTGAGCTTAACCGTCCCGATTCCGTGAGTGGCGTGCCGCCGCGACAAGTGAATGGCAGTGTGAGCGAGAGCGAGTTCTCGTTTGCCACTTTCAGCCAGCCTGTTGTGACGGATGACGACGAGCAGGCCGAGGTTGCCGACGAAGAGCACGACCATGAGCATGGCGAGGTTGCGGAGTCCGCAGCGGCCGACAGCAGACAATCAAGGCGGGAGGCTCGTGCCGAACGCAGGGAGGAGAAACGGCAGCAACGCAGTCGAAAAGGGAGAGAGGAACAGGCAGCCGAGACAGAGCAGGGCGGTGCCGATGATGGGAGCACACAACCTGTCGAAGAGGAGATGGATTTGACCGATGCACCCGAGATGAGTGAGGAGTCGCCGACCGATGTCGCCACAGAAGAGAGTGCCGCGGCGGAGGGAGAGGAGAATACGCCCGCGGTTGCCGTCGCCGACGATTCGTCCGACAATGCAGGGCCGACCGAGCAGGAGTCTCCGAGCGGCAACTCCGAACACGCTGAACAAGCGGAGCCGGAGGAGGCAAAGGAACAGACCGACAGAGTGGTGCTCGGCTATCGCAACGTGAAGATTTTCCGAAAAGATTTTCAGGCCGTGTGTGATTCGTTGTTGGGATTCTCGGCCGACTCCACCATAGAGATGCATGTGCGTCCTGTTTTGTGGAGCGAGGACAACCAGATTACCAGCGACGATGTGCAGGTGTTTACCGAGCGTCAGCAACTCAAACAGGCTGTCTTTACGGGTAACCCCATCATGGCCTCGCAGGTCGATACGATGCGTTATAATCAGGTCAATGGCAAGACCCTTACGGCTCTGTTCGAGGAGGGGGCCATCGTTAGAGTGGATGTCAATGGCAATGTCAAGACCTATTACTATCTGGTCGATGATTCCGACGATAAGGTGCAGGGTTTTCTCGATGCCGAGAGTGCCGACCTCACGTTTGAGATTGAGGACAACAAGGTGGTGAAAATAACCTTCCGCTCCGACCCTATTTATACTATTTATCCCATGGACCAGATTCCGGCCGATAACAACCAGCGTTTTGCCGGTTTTGAGTGGTACGGCAATGAGCGTCCAAAGGTGGAAGATATTTTGAATAGAGAGATAAGGCCGTCGGAGAGAGAGCATTATACGTCGTTGCCCCGTCCGGACTTTGTGATTACCGAGCGCATCGACAATTATCGTGAGAGAATTATCGATGACGGCTGGGCCGACCGCGATGATACGCTGACCGAGGATACCATCTACTTCATCACCACCCGCGAACCGTGACGGAATGGTGTTATGTCTCGGCAGTCTTGCCGAGCATGTTTCAGTGAAATAATAAACTTTATAGAGGTGCGCCTGATGAGGTCGGTTGCCTGCGGGCTCTATGGATTGCGGTGTGCCGAAAGTGCAACACTGCCTTGTGAGGAGCAATCGCAAGCAGCCATACCGCAGGCAGGGCAGACCTTTGCCAAGCAAATTCCTGTCTGTTCAATCGCTCCGGCAATATGTCGTACTTTGATTCGTCGTCCTCTTAGAACGGATAGCCTATACCGAAGTTGAGTGCCGTCTCTTCTAAGTCGAATCGGTTTATCCAACGTTCGCCGGCAGGCTTGTTGGGATTGTGCAACCTGATTCCCCAATCGAGTCTCAATACGGTTACTTTGAAGTCGAGTCTCAGGCCGAGTCCCGTATTTAGTCCCAGTTGCTTATAGAATGTTCCCCAGTGGAACTCCGAGTCGTCGTTCACGCCCTCGTTTGCGGTGTACCACACGTTACCCACATCGAAGAACAGTGCGCCGTGCATGGCTTTCACCATCGGGAAACGCAACTCCACGTTTGCCTCCATGCGTACATTTCCCAACTGTGTCGGATAGGTCATGTCCACCGGCAGTTGCGAGTTTCCCGGGCCGAGCGTGCGTACCAGCCAACCGCGCATGCTGTTTATTCCGCCCGCATAGAAGAAACGGTCGAAGGGCAGCGAAGCATCCTTAGAGTTGCCGTATGTGAATCCGTATCCTCCGTAGAGGCGTCCCGCTATGGCTGTCACATCGCCCAGCATGACGGTCTTCACGATGCTTGCATCGAAACGGGCATACTCCGCAAAACGGATTCCGAACAATCTGTAATAGGGGTCGTTCTCTTTCTTTTGCGACACCAGATTCATTATGCCGTAGAGCAGGTTGCCCATCGTCTCCCAGTTGAATCTCACCACAAGAGAGTTGCCGGTGGCCGAGGTCTGCTGATTGTTGTAGAGTATGCTGCCCGACATGCCGGCCATCAGTTGCGAGGTGTAACTGTTTTTCAGGTATGGGTTTTCCAATCTGTTGAGGAACTCTTGGTCTATGTGGTGCAACTTCACCATGTTCAGGTCCAGAGGTTTTATGTTGTATGTGGTGTTGCGTCCGTTGTTCCATCCGTAGCCGAAGGTGGCGCTGGTAAGTATTCGGTTGTAGTAGGGCCTGTTGTTTTGGTTTATCGAGAGTTCCAATGTGGTACGCGGATTGAGCATGGTCTTTCTGCGGTTGATTTCCACAGGCGACAGGAATGTGGGGAAGGTGAGCGACGCCGTTGCCCCCAACTCGTAGGAGTT
>JAZODY010000155.1:0-3211 GCA_045597245.1 Tidjanibacter sp. | reverse complement strand
TGCTCGAAGAGGTGGGCAAAGCCCGTATGCGAAGGGTCTTCGTTCACCGCCCCGACACGATAGAGCAGATTGACGGCCGCCATCTTCGACTCGCGGTCGCGATTGGCCAAAACGGTAAGCCCATTGGGTAACGTATGTTCTTTGTATGTTATCATAATCTAAAAAAAGACAACTTTGCAAAGACAAATTTAACACATTCTTCGTATCTTTGCAATTAATAGAAAACTATTAAACCGACAGACAATGAAAAAAATCATGACCATCATGACCGTCGCACTCGCAGCGATTGCGATGAGCATCAACGCCTCGGCACAAAACGATACGAAAAAAACGAAGGAGGGAACGGCCGTGGGCGACCGCTGCATGGAGATTGTGCAGGACGACCCCGACGGCAACCCGCTGCGCCTGAGCGATGTGGTGTCGCAAAACAAATACACCCTCATCGATTTCTGGGCGTCGTGGTGCGGTCCCTGCCTCGGCGAGATTCCCTACATGCTGGCCTCCTATGAAAGATACGGCGACAAGGGATTCGAGATTTTCGGCGTGTCGCTCGATTTCAGAAAAGAGGCATGGGGACAGGCCATAGAGCAGTACGGACTCGACTGGATACATGTGAGCGACCTCGAATATTGGAAAAACGAGGCGGCTGTAAGGTATGGCGTGCGCTCCATTCCGGCCAATTTCCTTGTGGATGAGAACGGAGTGATTGTGGCCACCAATCTGCGCGGCGAGGCCCTCATAGCCAAGTTGGCAGAGCTGCTCGACTAATCACGACAAAATCACGAAAGAGCCTCTTCCGACCACGAAAGAGGCTTTTTTACACACAAACAAAGACCAAACAGAACATCATGAAAAGATTCATCATTCTCGCCGCCGCACTGCTCGGCATCTGCACAACAGCGGCGGCAACCTCCCCCATCGACAACCCCTCCGCCGCCACCGAACAGCAGACCGCACCCTTCACACACCTCTCCATAGACGATGTGTTCGAACCGCTGATGGACATCACACTGAACGAAAAAAACTACTCGTCGATATTCGAGAACGAGTTTTTCGCCTTCCTCAAAAAGTTGCACGACAAATATGACATCTGCGTAACCTGCAACCTCTTCTATCGCACACGCGGCGAGGCCACGCTCGACGATGTGACCACCGCCTTCAAGGAGGAGTTCGAAGCCAACGCCCACTGGCTGAAATTCTCGTGGCACGGTCGCAACGGATACGAGCGTTACAACTCGCCCGAATTGAACAAGGAGGCCGCCGAGTCATACGTCGCCACCAACGAGGCCATCCGCCGCTTTGCGGGCGAGGAGGCACTGACCACCTTCATCCGCCCGTCGTTCTTCTCGGGCAACAAGGAGTTGTGGCGAATGCTCTCCGCCACCGAATACGGACTCGACGGCATCTACTGCTCCGACGACGGACGCGAGGCCGATGCGGGACTTACGGCCGAAGAGCGCGACAGGATGGCTGCCGACCACTCTCTCACCGATGACGAGGGGGTGCACTATGTGAGGTCGATGGTTCGTTTCGACGGCAAGAGGGCCGAACAGGGCGAGGAGATTGTGAGGAACGTGCTCGACAGAGAGCGACCGGTGGAGATATACGGTATATTCATGCACCAGCAATCCATCATCCCTTACAATGCAGATGCTTGTGCCGCCTGCGAAAACGCCATAAAAATACTACACAGCAACAATATTCCGTTTGCTTTTCCGAAAAGAAAAACTAATTAACAAAACAACTCCACATCATCTTAAAGCATCAACACCTAATTAAGATATTAACCGAACATTAACTGCATTAAAAATCCTTGCTGGCACCATAATATATTAATTCATAATTTTGTATTTTTGCAAAAACACCCAACTCTCCACTGCAAAAACGACATAAAAGATGAATACAGATAAAAAACTCATTCAGGCTCTCAGAGAATCAATTGACTCTGAACGCAATTTGTCAATTGCTACTTTTCTAAAGAGACTTTATGATATGCAACAAAAACAGTTGCTAAATCAAGAAGAATTTGATTTTGCCAAGCATTTTTTATTAACCTATGACAACAACAGAATTGTTGATGATTACGGGGATTTTTTAGATGCGATATTAATACTACAAAAGTCTTTGAGCGAGAATATAATTGACGCTATTTTCTATACCGAAGCCGCCAAAGAAACACTTTGTATGAAAAAGGATAAATTTCTCGCACAACTTCTTTATGCTTGCATAATAACCCCGCATGACTATAAACATTCTGACAAATCATCACTCGTCGAATCAATACGTCGTAACGATATAGCAACTTTTGGAAGTAGCACTCCCACAAAAATCGCAATTATACTTTCTGAAAAATATGGATTCAAAACAATCAAGGCGACGATAAAAAATCATAAGCAAAAAATTGTAACGAAAAAAGGAAATAAATATTTCATTATAAATAAAAGTTTTAACCTATTTGGCACAGCACGATTAACCATCAAAGATGAAAACAATATAGATTATTCATATAAAGAACTAATAAACAAATTAGAACATAATTATGGAACATTATGAAGTAACAGTACACGACCCTGCCAAAGAAGGTCTTTCTGCCGTTGTAGTAATTCTTCTGATTATATTTTTCCCTATTGGAATCATTGTGTTTATTTGCCGCTCAATTAGCCGGTTAAAAACAGAAAAAACCGACCGACAATACACAAAAGCACGAATAGAATCCATCCGGACGGATACAAATATTTCTCAATCTAGAGAAATTGCTGCTTATTACGACTTATACAAGCAAGGAATTCTTACACAAGCCGAATTTGAGGCAAAAAAAGAGTCTGTCTTATTGAAGAAAAAATTGACAACTAAGAGTATAAGACGATAACTAATTAACTATTAAAAGCAATTTACATACTATTATCCCGAAGAAACCGTTCCTGCCTGAGGACGGTTTTTGTTTTTCGTAAGCAGAAACAACACAAAAAAAGCAAAAAAACACCCTTAACTCCACCGTTCAATCAAAATTCAGATAAAAACATATGGGATTATCGGGAAAAATTAATAACTTTGTCGGGATTATAACCTATTGTTAATCAATTAACTGTTAATAAATTAACAACAAGGATGTAAAACGAGATTATAAATGATAACTCAATTAATCATACACAATTAAACTATGGCAGAGAAAAAATTTATCACATGTGACGGTAACTACGCAGCAGCACAC
>JAZODY010000154.1:0-9588 GCA_045597245.1 Tidjanibacter sp. | reverse complement strand
CCCGTCGCTCTATCAGGCATTGGGTGTGTTCCTGCCGCTCATTACGTCCAACTGTGCAGTGTTTGGTGTGGCAATCACCATGACTCAGAAAGAGTATAACCTGCTCGAAGGTTTTGTCTATTCGGTATCCATTGCGGCCGGTTTTGCTTTGGCTCTGGTTGTTATGGCGGGTATCAGAGAGCGTTTGGAGTTGCACACGTTGCCCAAGAGTGTGAAGGGAGTTCCGGTGGCACTTATCATTGCAGCCATCTTGGCAATGTCGTTCATGGGCTTCTCGGGTCTGGTTTAGGAGAGTAGCGGCCGACCTGCCGAGAGGGTGGGGAGGTAAATTGAGAAGAAACTAAGAGTTAATATTTTTTTGACAGATGACGGAAGTTTTACAGAAGAAACTGAACAGTTCGAGGGTGGCCCGTTGGTCGGCACTGCTGATAGTGTCGTTCACCATGATGTGTGCCTACTTTGTCACCGATGTGATGGCACCGCTGGAAGATATGCTCACCATGTCGCGTGAGCAGGGCGGTCTGGGCTGGACAAGCTCCGAGTATGGATTTTTCTCGGGTGCTTATGGATATATCAATGTATTTTTGTTGATGCTTTTCTTCGGAGGCATCATTCTCGATAAGTGCGGTGTACGTTTTACGGGTACCATGTCTGTGGGGCTTATGGTTGCGGGTGCGGCATTGAAGTGGTTTGCAGTGTCACCGTTTTACACCTCGGATGCCATGTTTTTGGGATATCACTCGCAGGTGATTCTTGCCTCGTTGGGCTTTGCCATTTATGGTATGGGTGCCGAGATTGCGGGCATAACGGTCACGAAGATTATAGCAAAGTGGTTTACGGGTTATGAGTTGGCTATGGCTATGGGCTTACAGGTGGCCATGGCCCGTATAGGTACGGCTATGGCACTGGGATTCAGCCTGCCTTTGGCGCAGAGCATGCCTGCACTGGGACCGGTGTCGGGCTCGGTGCTGGTGGGCGTAGTAGGGCTGTTGGCCGGATTCATCAGCTTTATGGTTTTCTGCGTGATGGACAAGAAGTTGGATGCCTCGGGAGTGCAGGAGGAAGAGTCGGAGGAGAGTTTCAAGATGAGCGACCTGAAACTTATTGTGTCCAATAAGGGTTTCTGGCTCATTGCCGTTCTGTGCCTGCTGTTCTATTCGGGAGTGTTTCCGTTCTTGAAATTCGCCACCAAGTTTATGACTTATAAATATAATGTGGACCCCGATTGGGCCGGCAAGATACCCATGTTGCTCCCCTTCGGAACCATATTGCTCACCCCGCTGTTCGGCTCCATCTATGACAAGATAGGAAAGGGAGCCACGCTCATGATTATCGGCTCGGTGATGTTGGCTGTGGTGCATATATTGTTCGCGTTGCCTTTCATTACGGCTGCTTGGTTTGCCATTGTGGTAATGCTGGTGCTTGGTATCGCCTTTTCGTTGGTTCCTTCGGCATTGTGGCCTTCGGTACCTAAGATTATTCCGCAGAAACAACTCGGCTCGGCTTATGCCATCATCTTCTATATCCAGAATATAGGTCTTTCGATGGTGCCGGTGTTGATTGGAAAGGTTATAGATAATTATGCGATGCAGACATCTGCGTCTGGTGCGGTTACTTATGACTATACGTTACCGATGAGTATATTTGCTCTGTTCGGGGTTGCGTCGTTTTTTGTGGCGTTGTACCTCAAATCGGCCGACCGTAAGAATTCCTACGGACTCGAACAGCCCAATATAAAGGAGGCGAAGAGTTCCGATGCGAAAGCAGAGTAGATGTGTGGTGATGGTGGCAACATTCTGTCGTGATGATTGCCATTATATATAGATAGCCGGCGGGTTGCTTGTTTAAGCAACCCGCTTTTATTGTCGCTCCGAACGAAATGGAGCGGTGTCATTTAATTTGTTCGGTGAGACCAATAAAAAAGGGGGGCTCTCGATTGCACCCCTCAAAAAAACTACTAACTTTTAAATCAGTGAAAGATATGTCAGTGTCGTTGCCGCGCGACGTATATGAGCCGTAGGCGCAAGCAAGTCCCCCGCCCGAGGCGGGGGATTTAGGGGGAGGGTAATCAAGTGTAAGTTTCTTCATTTATTTAATTTGTTCGGTGAGGCCAATAAAAAAAGGGGTGGCCCCTCTCGGTTGCACCCCTCAAAAAAAACTACTAACCCAAACTTAAATAAATGAAGAAACCTAAGATTTGTCTCTGTTGTCGCTCCGTTGCGGAGTGACGCGGTCGTGGTCGATATTCTCATACGGACTCACCCATACAGAAACATTATTAGGCTTTCCAATTTCTGTGCCATAAATATAATTTTAATTTTTTCTTCCATTTTCGCACCTAATCATTATATATTGGTCCGATTTTCGGAAATGTTGGAACGGAACGATTGTTGGCTGACTTCGGAACAACCATTGCCACGAATATATCATCCCTCTGGAAGTCCCCAATTGAAGTTTGCTGTTGATACACCTTTGCGAAAAATCTGTTGCTATGCCCCCTCTGCTCTATCCGTTCAGGCGTGATGATAGGGAGTGTTGTTGATTATGGCGAAGGCGCGATAGAGTTGTTCTGCGAAGATAGCCCTTACGATTTGGTGGGAGAAGGTCATTCGCGATAGCGAAATCTTGGCGTCGGCACGGTCATAGACCTCTGCCGAAAATCCGTAGGGACCGCCTATCACGAAACACAGACGTTTCACTCCTGCACTCATCGTCCTCTCTATCTGGTCGGCAAACTCCACCGAGGTGTACTCCTTGCCCTTTTCATCGAGCAAAACCACTCTGTCGCCGTTCGTAAGACGTTTCAGTATGGCCTCGCCTTCAAGTTGTTTTTGCTGGTTTTGCGAGAGGTTCTTGGAGTTCTTTATGTCGGGCACCACCGTTATGCCGAACTTTACGAAGAAGTTGATGCGTGTCGAATACATCTCCACCAACTTCGTCATCTCCTGCATGTCGGTCTTGCCCACCACTATCAGCTCTATGCTCATCTTCTTCCTATCCTCTCGCTTTCGGTTCTTTTTTGCGCTACTCTGCTTCGGGCAGTTCAAGGTCGGAGTTCCACTCTCCTTTGGCTCCGCCATAAACCACCGGACGCGGGTCGCCCGTTGATTTGAGCCACTGATAGGCTTTATACATGTTGTAGCCATTGCCGCTGTCGTTGCCCAACGACCATGCTATCACACATGGATACATCCTGTTGCGATAGTACATGGCCTGCACTCTGTTGAGATACTCGTCCAACAGTTCGGGATTGTTGCTTGCCGTACCGCCCACCGTACGGTCGTCGCCTTTGGAGGCGGTGTTGATGTTGGCGCAGTCCACCACATACATGCCCGCCTTGTTGCACTCCTCATAGAACCACGAGGGCTGCGGATAGCTCACATAGATGGTGTTTCGGCCCTGTTTTTTCAGAGCGGCAATATCTTTTGCGGTGCTCTGTCGGGTGGCTGAGGCGTTGTAGCGCACCGGCTTTATCTCTATCGGTTTCTCGTTTCTGTATATGCCATTCTCGTCCCATGTGGTGGTGCCGAATCCTATCATGAACTGCACATACTCCGTAATCAGCACATCGCGTTTTACGTGCAGCATCAGCGGGTAGAGCGACGGATTTTCACTGCTCCAATAGTATTTGCTCAGGTCCGATATGGTGGTCTCAAAGGTCACCGTATCGGTTGCGTTGCCAGCAATGGTGAAGTCGTCTATGCTGTAATCTTTCAACTTCTTATCGGGCGAATAGACATCGTAACCCACCTTGAAAGGCTCTTCGAAATTGTAGCTCGATTTCATCACCACATCTATGCGCAGCAGACCGTTCTTTTTCAACGAATCGGGAAGTGCCGTCACATAACAGTCATATATCGCCAGTCGCGGACGTGCCAGCAACATAATCTGCTCTATGTCGCGTCGGGTGTTGGGCTGGCTCTCTTCGGGAATGTTGTCGCTCTCTATGATGGCCACCGAAACTGTGTTTCTTCCGTCTGTCATCGCATCCGATATGTTGATTTCCGAAGGCACTCTGCTGTCGCGAGCGCGTCCCATCAGCTGCCCGTTGGCATATACCGCATGGGCATCTCGGCCGCCTTTGGTGTGGAGTATCAACTCGCGTTCCAACATCGAGACGGGCAGTGTTACGGAGTAGTCGTAGAATTTTACTCCGTCGCGTACTGATATCCCCTCCTCGGTTAATTTTATTACGTATTGTTCGTGAAGTGTGTCGCGACTCTCTGCCAGCGGACGTGTCGAGTAACCTATGAAGTCCACGTGTCTGTTTACGTTGTTCATGTAGCTGCTCTCTGTGCCGTTCTGGGCAGACATGCTGATGGTTGCCGCGAGCGTGCCCAATATGGAAATCAATTTTTTCATCATTGCCTTATCTTCTTCAATATCTCTTTCTTTGGTGGATTGTTGCCACTCTTTCTCTTTCTCGTTTTTTGCGTCCGAATTCTTTGACCCTATTTATTCTCTGCCTGCATTCCGCTCCGTATATCTACATCTGATGGTTCTGTCGGCTGTCTGCCGTTCGTGTGTCATGAGTGCGTCTGTATCCATCGTACCTGAGCGAAGTCGGCCTTTTGTTCTTCCGCGTCGATGGAGTCTATGCCGTATCCTATCATCGACTTCTCGTCGTAGTCGCTCTCTTTGTCCCTCTCCGCCGCCTTATGCAGTTGCTCTCCGCACTTGCGTCCATGCTCTATGGCACTCTTTATCTCTTCCCGAGAGGGCGTGTGCCCCAACTCTTCGGACAACAGTTCAACGGCCCAGCAACGAGCCATTGCGGCGTAGTCTGCGTGAGCCTCACGAAATCTGCTCTCCAACTGTTCCGTTGTGGTGATTGTTCCGCAATCCACCTCGTCAAGCACACCATTCATCACCGACAGCGGCATCAACAGACCTCCCGCATCTATCCATCGTCCGGCTCCGTTGCCGGACATGGCTCCGTCATATTCGAGCATTCGACCCATGTAGTGGCTCTTGGCTGTGGCATAGAGGCTCATTCCCCTGCGCGCCATGGAGGTCTTTATGCTCATTCTTTTATATGTGCACGTGGTCGCATCGCCACTCTTTCGTGTCAGTTCTTCAAGTATCTTCTCTCCTTCGGCCACTCGCTGACAGATAAACGGATTTGCCTCCTCGAAAGTTATCAGGTCGCGTTTAGGCCCCTTGCGTCCGTCTCTTGCCGGCCATTTGGCCATGTCGCGCACCGTACCGTAAGTGGTCAGATTGTGAGCCGGCAGCAGCCATGTGCTTCCTCCGTTGTCAATCAGGTATGAGAATGGCAGCGACTCTGTATCGGGATGGGACTTATGATGGCCCAGTACCACCGAGAATGCCCCCACCTTGCATGGTTGCATGATGTAGGCTCCGCTGGCAAACTTGCAGCCGCGCTGATGTATGCCCTGATGCACCGGTCCCGTCTTGAAAAGATGGTTGCTCATGTTGGTGGCACTGCCCGCATTGAAAAACGAGAACATACCGGCAATCAACAGCGACGACTTGTGGTGCGACACCGAGTAGGGACCTGCAAAGACACTGCATGTCTCTCCGTTCTCAAAATGAGAGTTGGCAAAGAAGAGAGTGTCTGTTCCCGATAACGCTCCTATCTTCACGTTTTGTCCCACAAAGCACCGCCGCAGCACCGCCCCGTCGGTAACCTGCGCTCCACCCAGCATGATGAAGTCATACATCTTTGCATCTGCGCCCACTCTTGCCGGCTCTTCGGCCGAGGAGACCATCGTCCCGTTTTCCAACCACGACGCTCCCTCCACTTTGGCGTGTGCACCTATGCGTACGTCACGCAGTACTCCGCAGTTTCTCACTATTGCCCCCTTGCCAATGACACACATAGACGACTGCGAGCTCTTCAATTCGTTCTCTATCATCTCGGTCAGCCGCTCCAATGTGGTCGTGCGGTGGCGATACATTGCCATCACATAGGCAATCTGTGCCGTAAGTCCTTCAAAGAGAATCACCTCTCGGCCGCCGCCTTCATTCACCGCTCTGACCTCGGTGCCGCCGCCGAATCGGCTTGCTCCGCTGCACTCAATCAGCCCTACGTTTTCTATGACGGCTCCATCCTCCACCCGACAATCGGAGAGAGAGCAACCTATGTTCTCTATGCTGACCCGTTCGCCAATCTCCACGCAGCCTTTGAAACGGCAGTTGTGAATGCCTGTCACATCGAATTTGTCGGCCACATAAATCATATCCCAACGCTCTGCTTTACAGCCCTGTGCGGTGAGTTGCGAAATCTCGCCTGCGGTAAGTTTTCTGAGGTTTTCAGTCGTCATGTCGTATGCTTTTTAGGCAAAAGTTTTCCAAATAACAAATATACTAAATCGCTGCGTAACCACAAAGCCCTGCCGATGTTTTTTGCTCAATGCTTCGTTTCTGAGACCGACGGCAGAGAGAGGACATGCGTGTCATCCATGCTGTCCGAACATGGATTTCGGGGACCTCGCTCGCTCGATAGAGTCAATAACAAAATCTCGGGTGGACCACACAACGGCTGCCGAACAATAATTCCTGACCGATAGCCAAACCGGCCATGAACGAAAAACCGCAAAGGCAATGAATCGACACCGCATCTGCTCACACAAACGCCCCCGCGTACTCTTTTAGAAACTATTTATTTTGCGGGAGTGGTATGATATTCGGAAAAAAATGCAGATATTTGTATTTTCAAAAATTAAATGGAGAATTCTTAAAATTAATATAATGGCACGAATGAGCATTGCGGAGTTGCTGAAATCCGCCGAAGTAAACAGTACGGTTACCGTAAAGGGCTGGGTGAGAACAAAACGAGGAAACAAGAAAGTGGCTTTCATTGCATTGAACGACGGCTCCACCATTAACAACATACAGATTGTTGTGGACGTCGAGAAGTTTGATGTGGAGTTGTTGAAGGATATCACCACGGGTGCCTGTCTGCGTGTTGAGGGTCTTTTGGTCGAGTCGGTGGGCTCGGGTCAGCGTGTGGAGGTGCAGGCCGGAGAGATTGAGATTTACGGCAAGGCCGACCCCGAGAGCTATCCGTTGCAGAAGAAGGGTCACTCGATGGAGTTCCTGCGCGAGATTGCATATCTGCGTCCGCGTACCAACACCTTCGGTGCCGTGTTCAGAATCCGTCATGCAATGGCTTATGCCATTCATAAATATTTCAACGACCGCGGTTTCTTCTATCTCAACACACCGCTCATTACGGCTTCCGATTGTGAGGGTGCTGGCGAGATGTTCAATGTAACCACGTTGGACGTGGCCAACCCGCCTCGCAAGGAGGACGGAACGGTGGATTATGCTCAGGATTTCTTTGGTAAACCTTGCAATCTGACCGTATCGGGACAGTTGGAGGGCGAGTTGGGTGCGCTGTCATTGGGTAAGATTTATACTTTCGGTCCCACTTTCCGCGCCGAGAACTCCAACACTCCGCGACACTTGGCAGAGTTTTGGATGATAGAGCCGGAGGTTGCCTTCAACGATTTGGAGGATAACATGGTGTTGGCCGAGGATTTTATTAAATATTGTGTGCGCTATGCTCTGGATAACTGCATGGACGACCTGATGTTCCTCAATAAGATGTTCGACGAGGGACTTATCGAGCGTCTGCGTTCGGTGGTCGATTGCGAATTTGTGAGGTTGGACTATACGGACGGAATCAAGATTTTGCAGGAGAGCGGCGAGAATTTCGAGTTCCCGTGCGAGTGGGGCTGTGACTTACAGAGCGAGCATGAGCGCTATTTGGTGGAGAAACATTTCAAGAAACCTGTCATACTCATCAACTATCCGAAGGACATAAAGGCCTTCTATATGAAACAGAATCCCGACGGAAAGACGGTCGGAGCCATGGATGTCTTGTTCCCGAAGATTGGCGAAATCATCGGAGGCAGCGAGCGTGAGGCCGACTATGAGAAACTCAACCGTCGTGTGGAGGAGTTGGGTATGAGCAAAGAGTCGCTGTGGTGGTATCTCGATACGCGCAGATGGGGTTCGGCACCTCACTCGGGATTCGGTCTGGGATTCGAGCGTCTGTTGCTCTTCGTGACGGGTATGTCCAATATACGTGACGTGATTCCGTTCCCGAGAACTCCGAAGAACGCGGAGTTCTGATAAGGTTACCTTATTCCGTGATGAAAACTGCCCGCCCAAACCAACATTTAGCGAAATGGAATTAATCTATAACCGTTAATTATTTGTTACTTTGGGACATGGGAAGTATTAATCAGAAACAGGTACAGAGTCTTCAACAGAAGCTCTCTCCGCAGCAGATTCAGATGATAAAACTGTTGGAGTTGCCTTCCATGCAGTTGGAACAGCGTGTCAAGCAGGAGATTGAGGAGAATCCGGTGTTGGAGGAGGATATCAGCGAAGATAGGTCAGAGGATGGCGAAAGCCCCAAAGAGGTCTCGGTGGAGGAGTATTTCAAAGAGGACGACACCCCGGGATATAAGTACTATGCCAACAACTACTCCAAGGAGGATAAGCAGAGACCGCTCTATATGACGGGCGGGCGTACATTGCAGGAGTCTTTGGAGGAACAGTTGGACTATAAACCTCTCGATGAGCGCCAGAGAGCCGTGGCCAGTTATCTGGTGGGCAGTCTTGATGAGGACGGTTACCTCAGGCGCGATTTGGAGTCGGTGTCGGACGACATGGCTTTTACGCAGGGAGTGGAGGTTTCTACGGCCGAGATAGAGAGGGTTTTGAAGGTGGTCCAACAGTTGGAGCCGGTGGGTATAGGCGCGCGAAATCTGCGCGAATGCCTGCTGTTGCAGATGGATGGTTTTGACGAGGTGACTCCCGGACGCGAGCTGGCACGCAAGATTGTGGAGGACTATTTCGATGAGTTTACCAAGAAACACTACGAACGTCTGTTGGCCCGATTGGGGGTTACGGAGGATGAGTTTCGCGATGCCATCGAGGAGATAAAACATCTCTCTCCCAAGCCCGGAAATCTTTATAACGAGGGTTTGGTGGAGGCGGCACCTTATATCACTCCCGATTTCATTTTGGACTACCAGAACGGTCAGTTCGACCTGAGGCTGAGTTCCTATAATGTGCCCGACATCAAAATCAACAAACACTATGTGGAGATGATACGCGAGATGTCATCGCAGGGCGGCGAGTCTGAAAACGAAAAAGAGGCCATAAAGTTCGTGAAGAACAAGTTGGATTCCGCCAAGTGGTTCATTGCCGCCATCAAGCAGCGGCGCGATACGTTGATGAACACCATGAGAGAGATACTGAACTATCAGCAGGAGTATTTTGCCGATGGCAACAAGAGTCTGCTCAAACCGATGATATTGAAAGATATTGCAGACCGTACGGGGCTTGACGTATCGACCATTTCGCGTGTGGTGAACAGCAAGTATGTGCAGACCAATTTCGGTATAATCCCGCTCAAACAACTCTTTTCGGAGGCGATGCAGACCGATAGCGGCGAGGAGGTGTCCTCGTATGAGATAAAGAACATTCTCTCCGAATGTGTGGAGAACGAAGATAAGCAGAGACCGCTCACCGACGAGGCCCTGATGCAGATACTCAACGGGATGGGCTATCATATTGCCCGTCGTACGGTGGCCAAATATCGTGAGA
>JAZODY010000153.1:0-6142 GCA_045597245.1 Tidjanibacter sp. | reverse complement strand
TGGCCAACAAGGAGAACCTCTTGGAGGAGACTTTGAGCGCATGGGAGAGCAAAGGTTGCAAGACTTCGGGCACTTGGGAAGAGGTATTCGGCAAGGGCGACCGTACCGACGAGCTCTTCATGGCTTGGAATT
The DNA here is from genome assembly GCA_045597245.1 of Tidjanibacter sp. GTDB lineage: Bacteria > Bacteroidota > Bacteroidia > Bacteroidales > Rikenellaceae > Tidjanibacter. The sequence continues at coordinate 6,010 of JAZODY010000153.1, read as the reverse complement.
ATGCACACTACATGAACGCCATTGCCGCTGCCGGCAAAGAGGTACACGCCATCCCGACCTTCGTGAACGCATGGATTGTTCAGCCCGAAGACAAACATCCGGGTAACTACCCCGCAGGAGGACCTCAGGCCCAGAACCACGACATCTGGCGTGCCGCTGCTCCGTGCATCGACATTCTCTCGCCGGACATCTATCTGCCCGACTTCCCCACCATTCTTCAAATGTACTCGCGTGCCGGCAACCCCGTCTTCATTCCCGAGTCGAGCGCAGGTCAGGCAGGTGCCGCCAATGCAGCTTACGCAATCGGTCAGATGGGTGCCATCGGTTACTCTCCGTTCGGTGTGGAGGGTAGCGCAGCAGCTCCCCACAACGAGAGTTTCCGTCAGTTCTACAAGCTGGCAGGCAGCGCAGCCGACCTCATTCTGGATGCTCAGGCAAAGGGCAAAATTACCGCCACATGGGTGAAAGCCCTGAATCCCACCAGACTGAAAGACGAGGTTGTGATGGGCGACTACAAGATTGTTTACGAGCTCGTATCGAGCGGTCAGCGCAAGGGTGGTGCTCCGCAGCGTCTGGGCGGAACCTATGCTCCCGATGCTCACGGTTATGCTATTGCCATCCAATTGGAGGATGACACATTCCTGTTCCTCGGCTCCAACATCCGCGTACAGTTCTTGCCGGCCGACGGTGAGGGTGTCGTAGGCTTGGCCAAGACCACCGAGGGAAGATTCGAGAACGGCGAGTGGATTGAGGGCCGTTGGTTGAACGGCGACCAGATTCAGTTGCGCTACGACCTGCTGCCCGCAGCCGACGAGGGCTTCTCGGGTCAGGGTCTGGACTTCTCGCGTCCCAATCCGCAGTTCCTGAAAGTCGAACTCTATAAATATTAATGGTATAACAGCAAACAACGAATCTCATCATGAAGAAGACCGTTAGACAGATGTTAGTTGCTGCTCTCTGCATTGCCGCTTGCGGCAGTGCAGTGGCCCAGCAGACAGTTTATAAACAGCCGGCCATGTCGGTCACTCAGGTGACGGAACCCGGATTCAAGGTGTTCCAATTCCCGAAAAATCAAATCCCCCGCATAGACGGTACGTTTGAAGACTGGGACATCGTTCCCGACAGCTACATCGTACCTATGGAGGAGATGTGGGACGACAGCCGCAAACATCCCGAGGTGGACAAATCCACGCTCGACATCAAGGTGAAAGTGGGCTGGGTGGAAGGCCTCAATAGGCTCTATTTCTACTATGAAGCCTATGACAACTATTGGGATTTCAGCGAGTTGGGTCTGCGCAACGACACCTTTGAAATTGTTGTCGATGGCGACCTTTCGGGCGGTCCTCATGTGGACGAATTCCGTATCAATCAGGAAGCTTTGTCGAGATTGGACGCCTTCTTCACGTTGCAGAACGTTCATGCCCAGAACTATCACATCATGACTCCTCCCACCGAGGGTAAGTCGTGGACTATGGCTTGGGGTCCCCAGCAGTGGCTCAAAGAGTTGCCCTATGCAAACTATGCATACGACTACAACTTCAAACACGGCGAGGACGGCACGTTGAGATTCGAGTTCTATATCACTCCGTTCGACTATGCAAGTCCCGACGGCGGTCCGGCAGCATCGAGCGAGAGCAAACTCTATGAGGGCAAGAAGATTGGTTTGGCGTGGGCCGTAATCGACTACGACGGCGGCCGCGGCAACAACGGTTTCTGGAACCTCTCGAAACACCATCAGATGTTCGGTATTGCGTCGATGCAGCGTCTGTTTACCCTTATGCCGCTCGAACCGCAGTTCAGAAAGCCCATCGAGGCGGCATGGACTCACACAAACATCAAGGATACACGCATCGTGGTGTTTGAGGACAAGAGCTATGGAAACATCACTTCGTGGAAGTGGGATTTCGGCGACGGCACCACCTCCACCGAACAGAACCCCATTCATGTATATGAACAGGACAACAACCGCTATACGGTAACCCTCTTCGTTTCGGGTCCCGACGGCGAATCGCGCTGTTGCAAGGTATGGGATGTTCAGGTGCGCGACCCGAAGAGCCCTTCGAACAATCCGTACTAATGAATTAGAATAGAGTCATTGATATGGCTGCCCTCTATTATGACGGCAGCCATATCATGATTTTAGAATAACCCCACTATAACTTAAAAAAACAAAGAATCATGAAGAAAACATTACTGATGTCCTTATTGGGCACATTGTGCGCAGCCGCATTATGGAGCTGTGCAGGAGAGCAGCAGGCGACACAGCAGGCCGATGTACAACCGCCTCACTTGGAGAAGAGAGGCAATGTCACGCAACTCATCGTGGAGGGCAAACCCTATCTGGCTCTGGCAGGCGAACTGGCCGGTTCGAGCGCCACAAGCGGCATCTACATGGCCGAGTATTGGGATGCCATAAAAGAGGCCGGATTCAACACTCTGTTGGCCACGGTCTACTGGGAACAGATTGAACCCGAGGAGGGCAAATTCGATTTCACACGTGTGGACGATATGATTAAGAACGCCCGCGAACGCGACATGAAATTGGTGTTCCTATGGTTTGCCAGCTGGAAGAATGGTGTGACAAGCCACATCCCGCTCTGGATGAAGGAAGACTGCGAGAAGTATCAGTTGGCCCGAACGAAGGAGGGCAAACCCATATCGATTCTGACCACCTTCTGCGAAGCCAACTGGGAGGCCGACGCCAAAGCATTCGCTGCATTGCTGAGCCACATCAAAGAGATAGACTCGGAGGAGCAGACGGTAATCATGATGCAGATTGAGAACGAGATGGGTCTGCACGGTCACACACGCGACTACCATCCCGCAGCAGAGGAGGCCTTCAACGCCCCCGTACCGCAGAAGCTCATCGACTACATGGTGGCCAACAAGGATAACATGATTCCCGAGACTCGCGACGCATGGCTCAAAGCCGGCGGCAAGACCTCGGGCAATTGGGAAGAGATATTCGGCAAGGGCGATTACACCGACGAACTATTCATGGCATGGCACTATGCCTCCTACATCGAGCATGTGGCCTCGGCCGGCAAGGAGGCCTATCCGATTCCCTATTTCGTGAACGCATGGTTGGTGCAGCCGGAGGACAAACACCCGGGCAACTATCCTTCGGGAGGTCCTCAGGCCCAGAATCATGAGATGTGGCGTGCCGCTGCCCCTCATGTTGACATTCTCTCGCCAGACATCTATCTGGCCGACTTCCCGGGCATTCTGAAACGCTACATGCGCGGTGGCAATCCGGGTTTCATTCCCGAGTCGAAAGCCGGCCACCCGGGCGCAGCCAATGCGGCCTTTGCATTCGGAGAGATGGGCGCGATAGGCTACTCGCCGATGGGTATCGAACGTCAGTTGGCAAGAGATGATTTCAAACCTATTTCGTGGTTCTACTACGCCGTGGAGAATATGTCGGATAAGATACTGCAACATCAGGCAGAAGGCACCATCCGCGGCATATGGCTCAAAGCGGCCGACGGTCCCGAGAGCACCAACAAGGCAGGCGACTACTCGCCCACCATCACCGAGCAGGAGATTGTGATGGGCAACTACAAGATTATCGTCACGCTGAACACACCGCGCCGAATGCGTGACACCCCGCTGCCGCAAGGCTATGCAATGGTGATGCAGGACGGCGAGAAGGACTTCACGATTTTGGGCAGCAATGTGAACGTAACGTTCCTGCCTGCCGACGGAGATGGATTCGTCGGTCTGGGTCGCAGCGTGGAGGGAACTTATGACGAGAACGGGGAGTGGGTTCCGTCGCGCTGGCTGAACGGCGACGATGTGCAGTTGCGCTACGACATTTTACAAGCCATCGACGAAGGTTTTTCAAGTCAGGGGCTGTATTTCAACGGCGCACAGCCTCAAATAGTTAAGGTAAGACTTTACAACTACGATTAAAAGACTATCTCCCGACCGATAACAAACAAAGCGGGTGACCATTCGGGTCACCCGCTTTGTTTGTTTCTTGAAGTACCGACAACCGGCCCTCTCGGTTTATTGATTGCTCTTCGACACGAGGTCGTCTTCGTTGCCCTGCAAACCGAGCGGACGCTGACTGAACGGCTCCTGTAATCCGGCATGTACCTTATAGAGATTCTCCGAGGCGGCACGAATACCGTTCACGATGGGATAAGGACGGTCGGTAACATCCACCAGACCGATATTATAACGCTCTCCGTCGCCGCGACCCATCTGTCCCTGGTCGGTGTATTGGAACCAAGCAATACCCACCAGAGCGGGATGAGAGAATCCGTTCTCGGCAAAATAGCGGAATGCCACGGCGCGCTCCTGCTGATTGGCCACCTGCACAAGACCGGGTGCCATACCGCGGTCGATGGAGCCGAAGTGGAACTCTCCGTTGAGCATGGGCATATCCACTGCCTCCATAACAGCATCGAGATACTCCACCTTGGGCGAAAGACGATATGTGTTGAAAGCATACACATCGCTGAAATCTTTCACAATCTGCAATATATTCTTGTGGGGCACACTCGAATGGCCGAAACGTATTCCGAGAATCAAGTGGTTGGGGTCATACTTGCGGATATATTTGCAGAGCGTCTCGATATGCTTGCGGAACGTGGCATGGATAAACTCGGTGCGCGTCTCGTCGCTGTCGCCGTTCTCGGCCAGATAACGTTTCAACTCCGCCTTGATGGGGAGGTCGCGCTCGTCATCCAACAACAGTTGGCACACACGCGGCTCTGTTTCGAGCCACGAAGGTTCGTTCTGCAAGAAATTTCCAATCAGATAGGGGTCATCTTTGGTGCGGGCCATCTGGTTGGCGACATTCTGCTCTATCATCTGCTCATATCCCTCGGCATAGACATCCTGAATACCGTAGATTGTTTCGACTCTCATATACATGTTGCCCAGATAGGGGAACGATTGCGGACGAGGTGAACCAGTATTAAGGCCCCATGCACTCATGCGCTTTACGGCCATGTCGGCCCATTTGTCGCGCCACCCCTCATCGAAGCCGTAACGGCGATGCAGATTCCATTCGCCGAACGACATCATGCGCGGTTGCGACTGGCGACCACCGAATCCCATACCTGCCATCTCGGGCGGGTAGGCCGCAAACATGTTCTCCAATCCCTCGGCCCGGGATGCGCTGCCGCCACCGCCTGCCGAAGGACCTCCGCCACTGATGGAGAGGAAGAGGTAGCCGTCGGGGTCTACAAACCACCATCTGCCGTCAATCTTCTCCACACGGAAGAATCCGGTGCCGCCCACATTCTTATCGAGGAAACCGCCATAGCGCGAACGCGGCAGAGCCTCGGCCTGAATGCTCTCGTCTTCGGCCTTCCAGATGGCCTGCAACTCTTCAAGCGAGCCGACCTTGCCCTCAAAGTCGCCGATGGCCCACTGCCCGAACTCATCCACAAAAGGCTCCTCGTCGAGATAGGCGGGAGTCTCAGGCTGATTGGAAAGACGGAACGAACGAATCTCCACAGTGGGGTCATTGAGCGGAGTATAGTATTTGATACTCAATCCCTTCACGCCGGTGAGCGGTCCCACCGAGCCACCCTCTATATGTTGGAATCCGACTCCGTTCTGGGGTTTGTTCACAGTGGCGGCAAGGTCGGAACCCGGCTTGGGTTTCTCGCGATAGTATTCGAGCGGAATACAGAGTTTCACCCATGCTCCGGGCAACACATGAGTGCGTTTCTCATGGAGTCCGTTGTCGGTGTCTATACCGAGCAGGAAACGCTGTGCCGTGGAAGATTTGATTTCAAGAATCATGTAGTCATAGGGCTCCCAATCGTTCTGATTGTCGATGCCCAGCCGTTTCAACGGAAACATGTGCGACTCCACTCCGTCGGAAGAGGTGAACGTATGGCGCAACTCGTCACCACCGCACGAACAGAGCATAACCGTCAAAAACAGCAATAAAGTAATTCGCTTCATTTCTGGTTTAGGGTTTAAGTTATAAAAATATATCGAAGAAAATTTGTTGCGGAAAATAGGAAAAAAGAATGTGTTTTCAAAAAGG
>JAZODY010000152.1:0-2008 GCA_045597245.1 Tidjanibacter sp. | reverse complement strand
GGTCCCAATACAGCCGGAGGTCACAGAGGTGTTATTTTAACTGTAAGGCGGCTGTCATTGTTTGCATTAGTCGGATTTTCGGCCGACAGCATCAGAAAAGCAACTGCTTGTGGTAATCGTTATTGCTCCACACCTTCGGGTCCATCAGGTGATAGACGGGAGTGAGCTCCATTGCATCGTCACCGACGGAGAATGTGAAGTCGCCCGTACGGGTGATTTGTTCCGTACCGTCGAGTTCGATTGCCTCACCCTGCTCATTGCCGAGCAACAACACGCCATAGAAAGCTCTGTACTGCCCGGGAGTGGTGTTGTGGCTGTTCACCACGCTTTGCGCCACCTTACTCACCGGCTCGAAACTCCACTCCACCACGTCGCCCTGAACAAATTGGCGTTCCAATACCGCAAAGTTGTCGGCCACCTCAAAGGCAGTCGGCTCACCGTTCACGACAAGTCGGTGATTGACAGTATTGACCGGAAGTCGCAAATTCAACTCGACACTCGCATTAACTGCCTGCTCGACACAGAAACGCACGCTGTGCTCAAAGGGATAGCCGGTAGTCTGGCTGAGGCGCATCTGTCCGTCTCCCATAGGAACGGTAACCGTACTCTCATGATAGAAAGGAACAAAGAGAGAATTAGGTTCCTCTGTGAAATAGCTGTAAGCGACGGCGCTCGCCAAACCTTCGGCACCGCGCATCGTGCAACACCAATGTGCCTCGTCGGTACGCACCTCCAAATCGTGGGAGTGGCGCGCCTCGCCCGGTCCGAAGTCACAACCGAAACCACCGTTAAAACGCTGAGAGTGGCACAGACCATTGTAGTAGATAAGTTCGGCTTGGTCGATATAGCGGGCATCGCGCGTATGTTTCCATAGCTGCATGGCCACCATGTAGGAATCGACCACCGCACAAGGCTCCGACCATGTGTTATATCGCTCAAACCAATTATAGTTTTCATAGTTTTCGGTCATGCCATACTCGCAATAGAGTTCCCAACGCTTTGCCGCCTCCTGAATCAACTCGGTGCGGCCCGTAATCTCGGCATAACGAATCAGACCGCGGCATGCCGTAAGCGAAGCATGCGTCTGGGCCTTGATGGCCACCAAATCTATCTCCAAAAAGCGCGACATCATCTCGTCGATTACCTCGCGCATATCCTCCCTGCCCAGAATCTTATAGGCATGAATCAGGCCCTCCATACCGATGAAAATGCAACCGATGTCGGACGACAGAATCCACTCGTTGTCGCTGTAAACGATGTCGCCGATGGCGTCGCCGAGATTCTTCTCTCGGTCGGCGGGGTCGATGGGATAGTTGGAATACATTCCCTTCCCCTTCATGAAGAGGTTATCGACGATGTTGGTAATCATGCTCAGGGCCTTCTCGTCCCGAGTCCACTCATAATACTCACACAGACCGCGCAGTACCCATCCGTTGCCGGAGAGTTGTTGTTCGTTGAGAATGCCGTCGAACAGAGGACCGAAATAACCCTGTTCGTTCATATTGTCGGGATAGGCCGCCAGAATCTGCTCCAAATAGAGCGGCGAGCGTTTCGACGAACGCGAATCGACAACCAGACCGAGCACCACCCTGCCCTGAGCATCACCGGGCCAAGTTTTGGAGAGCTGTGATTTGAAGATGGAGTCGGGCCGATACATATCCTCCTCCAACCGATTGAAGTTGCGCTCGATGCGTTCGGCAAGTTCGCCACGCATATCCACCGCCTCAAAAGCAACCGGTTGCAGACCGTCACTTGCGGCACCGCTCCTGTCGCAGCCGACAAGTCCCATGACGGCAACAGCACAACAGATTGATAGATAATAAAGTTTTTTCATAAACATTAGAATATTGTATTACAGTTCAAAATGCAAGATACGAATTTTACTCTGCATGAGCAAGCATGTAGCACTCATAAGATGAGCCGAGGCTAAAAAAAGGTGACAACATGGCCGATATTAGCCCGCCTTTTTGTATATTTGATGTAGTTTGATTAAGATTCTTTGAGTATC
>JAZODY010000151.1:0-4914 GCA_045597245.1 Tidjanibacter sp. | reverse complement strand
CGCCAATCCCAAAATCGAAAGAAATATCAATATCAACATATCTAATTCTCCTCTTATCAACCAACCGCACTCGACTAAGCATCAACACCCTACCTCTGCACACCACTATCCTATCCACTCACCATGCAGGTTGTTTGCCGCTGCCGATTGAGTTTACCGCAACATCATACAATATTCCGCAAAAAAAGACTCATAAACAGCACTCTCGTGCCATTTATGAGTCTCATTATTTAAGACGGCTCCGGACCTCAACGGTCGAGCTGACGAAACCGCCACAACATCTCTGTTGTAAACTACTCCCTCATAAGGAGAAAAAACTATTTCTTTTTGTCGTAGTGACGCTGGTAACGCTGCATGAACTTGTCCACGCGACCTGCGGTATCGACCAATTTGATTTTACCGGTGTAGAACGGGTGAGAAGTGTTCGAAATCTCCATCTTATACACGGGATACTCAACACCGTCCACCTCAATCGTCTCCTTGGTGTTCACAGCCGAGCGGCAGATGAACACGTGCTCGTTCGACATATCTTTGAATGCCACCAAGCGATAATTACTGGGATGAATATTTTTCTTCATTTGTGTACTCGTTTTAATAATGATTACTCTTCGGCAACAACCGAGAACTTGATAACGGCCTTAACCTCTCTGTGGAGTTTTGCGGTCGCCTCATACTCACCAATCTCCTTTACTGCATCCAGCGAGATGGCCTTGCGGTCAATCTCGATACCCTGAGCTGCCAGAGCCTCTGCAAGGTCGGCTGCGGTAACCGTACCGAAAATCTTGTTCTCAGAAGCCTTAGCCTTGATTACAAGTGCGGTAGCCTCCACCTTAGCTGCCAAAGCCTGAGCATCTGCCAAAATCTTAGCATCTTTGTGAGCACGCTGTTTCAAATTCTCTGCCAAAACCTTTTTTGCCGATTCGGTTGCGAGTTTGGCATATCCCTGCGGAAGAAGGAAGTTGTTGGCATAACCGGGTTTTACATCAACGATGTCGTTGGCATAACCCAAATTTTCTACGTCTTTGATAAGAATCACCTGCATAATTTCGTCCTCCTTCTTTAATTATTTCATCATATCGGTTACAAAGGGCAGGATTGCCAAGTGACGGGCACGCTTAACGGCCTGAGCCACCTTCTTCTGATATTTCTGCGAGGTACCGGTCAAACGGCGGGGCAGAATTTTACCCTGCTCGTTCAGGAACTTTTTAAGGAACTCGCCGTCTTTGTAATCGACGTATTTGATACCGCTCTTTTTGAAACGGCAGTATTTTTTCTTCTTCACATCAACCGAAACGGGGTTGAGGTATCTGATTTCAGACTGTTCGTTATTTGCTGCCATAGTTTATTCCTCCGTGGTTTTTTCGGGTTCAACTTGTTTGTTAGACAATTTTGCACGACGCTTAATCGAGTACTCAACAGCATCTTTATCCTGTCTGAAAGTGAGGAAACGGATGATGCGCTCGTCGCGACGATACTGAGTTTCGAGAGCATCCACGATGGGACCTTCGCCCGTAAACTCAATCAGGAAGTAATAACCGGTAGTCTTCTTCTGAATAGTGTCAGCGAGTTTTTTCAAACCCCAAGCCTCTTTATTCACGATTTGACCGCCGTTCTCGGTAATAACACCCTGGAATTTACCGAACACCTCTTCGAGCTGAACATCGCTCAGCACCGGTGTGGCAATGAAAACGGTTTCGTAATTGTTCATAAATAAACTTTTGAATTTATTAAAAATTAAACTTTTGCGAGTAAAATCCACTTTTCTCGCGGCGCAAATATACGAATATTTCCCAACATACAAACCCTTTTTCGCATTTTTTCTCTCATTTCCACTCTTTTTCCACATGCCGCGCCAAAACATGCAGCACAAGACGAAGATATGATTGTCGGTATTGAGGTACACTTATCGAACAACCACAATTGTCTTGGCATACCCAATGGCGAGTTTTATGACATCTGCGACGTGTTGGCGGGCAAATACCCCAAAGACTTCAAGTTTGTCGGCTGGCACCCGAACTGCCGTTGTTACACCACCTTTATTCTGATGACCGACGAGGAACTGAAAGCCCGCAGAAAGGCGCTTTTGAACGGCGAGGAGCCGCCGAAAATCAAAAGCAAGAACGAGGTTACAGGCATACCTGCGAGATTTGACGAATGGATTGCCGACAACAAGGAACGGGCAAAAGGCTGGTCGTCAATGCCGTATTTCGTGCGACAGAACCCGAAGTACATACAAGGCTTTGAGGTGGATACATACACGCCTACGGAGCGTAAATTCACACGAGCAAGGCGCACAAGTGAAGCAATGAGGGAGTCGGCGGGGCTATATGTGCAATCGTTATACCCCGAAATACCGACTACCGAAAAGGCGGCGATTTATCACTATACGCAGGGAGAGGGTGCAGCTTATAGGCAACTAAACAACCAACTGCGGCGAGGTGAATTATCGGATTTCAATATCGCTTTTTCGGAATTGTTGTCGGATGCTCTTTCCAAGTTAGACATAACCACCGAAACGGTGTATCGCACCGTGCGCCTAAACAAGACCAAACTGCGGGCGTTTATAGAGTTAGCCGACAAACAAGGCTCTGCAATATTTGACGGCTTTACCTCGTCCTCGTTGAGTAGAGAAACGGCATTGGAATTTGCAGAACGCCACACAGGGCGAAAGAAAAACGAAACGGATGTCCTGCTTGTCATCAAAGGCAAGTCGGGACACCCAATAGAGGATTTTTCGCAGTTTGGAGGGCGTTATGAGGGCAAACCAAACCAGCGTGAAGTTCTATTTGACAAAGGTCTTAAATTCAAATTTACAGGCTATAAGCACTCGGACGGCTCATTTGAGTTCTATTTGACAGAGGATTAGAGGTGCATAATGCCGTCCTCGCCTATGCGAGGTTCATCATCGTCTGCATACTCCGAAATCCACTCATACACCCACTTACCATCAGTCCCCCGATGACGGCGCATTTCAACGCCCGTAATGCGCTCATTGGCGGGGTTTGATGTATATTCGAGGAAATAGCGTTCTTTTTCCTCCTCTGAAAGAGCCTCCCACGCAGCATTCTGACGCTCATTTTGTTGTTCTATTCGTTTCCACAACTCATCAAACTCCTCGTCAGTTAGAGGATGGTCGATAACTTTGCCATTGACTACTAACATATCGCTCAAAGTTTATTACACGCCACACAGAGCGCAATTATACTTACAAGCACCCCAATAATGGCTATTAAGGTGTTCCAATTAATCGGGTTTGCGAGGTGCGGATACTCGGCAACGTACTGTTTGCCATAATCCGTAAGCCTGACATCAACAATGCTCCCTCCCTCGGCAAAGGCAACGTGGATGAGCTGTTTTTGTTGCAACATGCGTACCGCACCATTAAACAGATGCAAGGGGTATTCCGCAGGACACTCAACCACTCCGTTGGCAATCATGCGCAACACAGCCTTTTCACTTTTTGTCAGTCTGATTCGTTCCATGCACAAAGTTACATCTTTTTACTCTTCATCCTATACAATTTATGCTTGGAAATCTGGCATAGACTTGTATCGCGGATACGGAAGTCATAAATGTCACGCAAGGTGCATCACATCCCTACTCCATCGGATAGCCGGCTGCCCCGGCTATGATTCGCGGCAGGTCGGTGTTGTCCAATCCGCCACGCACAAAAAGCTCCGAGCCGACACCTGCGGCATAAACGGGGACAAACACTCCCGTATGAGAACCAGACGAAAAATCCACCAAAGCATGCTCATACAACACTCCCAATGCAGCCGACACCACCGGTTCGTCGGTGGTCACCGCAATGCGACCGTCGCGTCCCACCCCGAATCGACGAGAGAAGCTCATGTCATAGGCCTGCATCAACTTTATCTCCTGCGCCATCGTGAGCGGAATATTGGTCCAGAAACCGAAGTACTCTCCCAAGAATTCCTTCACCTGCTCCCACGAAACATTGTTCTCATACCGCCGCCTCATCTCTCCCAGCGCCAGACTTATGGCATCTTTCGACCCTTTTTGATTGTGCAGCAAGTCATATCTCAGCTCATATCGTCCAGCCGTTCCGAGCGCCAGACCGCCCGTTTCATGGTCGGCCGTCACAACGATGAGGGTCTCTGTGGGGTGGTGCTGCATAAACTCTATGGCCACATCCACCGCTGCGGCAAAATCGACCGTCTCCTCATAGGCCGTAACCACATCGTTGTCATGACCCGCATAGTCTATCATTCCCCCCTCAACCATCAGGAAGAAACCTTTGGAGTTGTCTCTGCTCAGGAAGTCTATCGCACTCTCCGTAATCTGTGCCAGTGTGAGGTCGCCCTCCTTGCGGTCTATTGCATATGGCAACGCCTCGGCAGTGGAGTCGCTCTGGAAAAGAATCATCTTCTCCGCGGCAACCTTACCGCTCTCATATTGCTCCTTGCCCCACGCTATGGTGTATCCCGCCTTACGGGCCACATTGGCCAACGACGGTTTCTCGGGCGTATCCTTCACTTCACCCAGAAATCCGCCCGCACCGAAGAAGTCGAAATCGCTCTCTGCAAGTTGCAAGCCGATATCATAATAGGCATTTCTGCTCACATTGTGACCGTAGAACGAGGCGGGCGTGGCATGATTGACACCCACCGAGCTGGCAATACCCACCTTATAACCGGCCTGCCTTGCATAATGGGCCACACTGTACACCGGAGTCACTCCGTCCTCCTTCACACCCAGCATGCCGTTCTCGGTCTTCCATCCCGAAGCCAAAGCCGTACCCGCAGCCGACGAGTCGGTCACATAGGTTGATGCCGCACGGTTTGTGGCATAGGTATTCACCGGAAATTGCGAGAAGGCGAAACGTTCGTAATCGAGCGAACGACCGTTCTCGTTGGCGCGATAAATCTCCGCACCCAACACCTGATTAAGTCC
>JAZODY010000150.1:0-5924 GCA_045597245.1 Tidjanibacter sp. | reverse complement strand
GATCCGACTTGAAAAAGATGTTTCCGAATGTGAATATTGTGTCACCAACATTAGACTACAAAAATCCCATTGCCTCACTCCGCACTCTCGAATCGTTATGTATAACACGTCGGCCGGGCCTGATAATAGGCACCTCATTGGGCGGATTCTTCGCCCTTATATGTTCAGCCGCCCACGCCTGTCCCTCGATTGCCATAAACCCCACTACCAAACCATCGGAGACATTGGCAAAAAACATTGGCAAGAACAAGAATTATGTGACCGGCAAACAATATATCTTTACCGAACATGACATTGAGCAGTATCGCCGACTCGAACAGGAACGATTTGACTTGCTGGACCTCAAAGACGAAAACACATGTTTCGTCCTTTCAACCGACGACGAAAGACTTGGCGACCACACCTATCTTGAAACACGCTATCCGCAGTGCCACAACTTCAACTATTTCTCGGGGCAGGGCCATCGTTTCGGCAGCCTGAAACCGATACAGGGGTTGATAAAATCTTTTTTGGAGAGAAAATAATTAAACGACACGCCAACCATCCGTTACGGCCTCGGGCGGATAAGAGGCGGGAGAGCCATTTTGTTCTGCCGAAATCTCACATCACGCGCAATCTGTCACCCGGGAACAAGCTGAAAGTATTGGCATTCTGGATATTATTCAATTCACAAAGAGCAGTAAGCGACATACCATGTGCCCGAGCAATACCATACAAAGTATCGCCTCTGACCACAATGTGATATGATGCCTGCACCTGCTCACTCACCTCGGCAGCCTGTGCGGCTGTTTGTTCTTCAATCCTATCCACTTCGTCCTGCGCAGTTGCAAACTCCTCTGTTACAGCCGCCAAATCGTCACTCTCCGCCTCACTCTTCTGCATCGTGGCCGCTTCGCCAAGCAGTGCCAAATGCTCTTCCGTCGCATCGGGGTAAAGAGGCTTCGTTTCAGTGACGGGCGGAATGGTGAGCCTTGCCACCTCCTCCTCCTCCGTCGGCATGGTGTCATACTCGGACAACACACGTCGCGCCCCCTTGTAACGATTCACATAATAGGGGCTTGTGGCAAACTCCGTAACGCACACACCCAACGACGTGGATGCATGAATAAACGAGAAATCACCCTCGTCATCAATGGAGGCGACAATCCCCACATGGCCGATTGAAGAGCCGCCCGAACGCCCCCCAAAGAACACCAAGTCACCAACCATCAACGAGTCGCGCCCCACCTCCCGCCAATCAGACGAGCGGAACTGACTGCGCGAACTGTTCTCCAATTTATATCCGAATTTATCGAATACATATCTCGTGAATCCCGAGCAATCGAACGAGGAGGGTCCTCGGGCCGAATAACGATAAGGAGTTCCAATGAAACTTTTTGCATAGTCAATCAACACGTCGGCTGTAAACGAATGACCGACCGGCAGCAACTCCGGCTGCAACTCCACCGTATCAACAGACAATGTATCGATAATCACCGTATACACGATATGATGAATGCTATCCAATTCTCTGGATACAAGCAGAGTGTCTGGCTTTGCCTCAATCATCGACCGAGATGCGGCAGGCGGTGTGAATCCCATAAGGAGGCACATCAGAAGCACCGACAAAGCAACTATTGTCTGTTTCATAAATCGTTTCTATTTCGAGTGGCACAATCTTCACGTCCCTCCACAGAGCAATTCTTACAATCAGCATCACATCCGCAACACCCCGCATCCCCACTTCCAAATGCACGCATCACTCCTCTCACCACAAAGATAAGAGTAACAACACCTATAATTATAACAACAGCATTCTGCATCACAACATATTAACTATCATTCGAGCAATCCATGCCATCACCCATGCCAACGCAGTATTATAGGTCATGGAGAAAAGTGCCCAACGCCAACGACCGCTCTCCTTTGCTATGGCCGTCAAGGTTGCCAAACAAGGACAATAGAGCAGAATGAAGACCATGAACGCCACGGCTGCCCCCAAATCGATGTCTCCCGATTGCCTAAGACGGGTGGAAAGAGCGTGTTCATCCGTCTCGCTGTCACCCGTATAAAGCACACCGAGCGTGGAAACAACAATCTCTTTGGCTGCAACTCCCGACAACAGTGCCACGCCCGCCTTCCAGTTAAGCCCGAGCGGACGAATAATAGGTTCACACAAACACCCCAAACGCCCCAAATATGAATTTTCGGGTCCACCGACAGCCATCTCCACCTCTCCTTCGGTCATCACATGAGCAACGTCAATTCCTTCGGACACCCCCGCAACACTTTCAGCCACAACCGAAGCACTCTCCTTCGTGCTCGAATGTGGATAGTAGCTGAGGAACCATATCACTATGGAGGCCAACAGAATAACGCCGCCCATCTTTTGTAAATATTGACGACATTTATCCCACATGTGGCGTAACGTGGCCCTCATGGTGGGCACGCGATAAGGCGGCAACTCCATGACAAAAGGTGTTTCATCCTCCTTGAACCAGAAACGCCTCAGCAGACGTGCCGTAAGAATGGCGGCAAGCACCCCCAGAAAATAGATACATCCAAGTGCAAGTCCCGAATGCCCCGGGAAAAAGGTACCTGCCAAGAGTATAAATACAGGAAGTCTTGCACTGCATGACATAAACGGATTTATAAGAATGGTAATAAGCCTGCTGCTCGCACTCTCAATAGTGCGCGAGGCCATAACCGCAGGCACATTACATCCGAATCCCATAATCAACGGTATGAACGATTTGCCATGCAACCCGAGCCGGTGCATAATCTTATCCATGATGAATGCGGCACGAGCCATATAGCCCGAGTCCTCCATTAGCGATATGAACAGATATAGTATCAGGATATTGGGAAGGAATACTATCACGCTGCCAACACCTCCTATAATACCATTCACCAACAAATCTTTCAGTGCTCCTTCTCTCATCACGCCCGACACGAAATCGCTCAGCCTGCCTACCAAATACTCAATCCACTCCTGCGGATAACTTCCCAGCGAAAAAGTTGCCGAAAACATAAGGCACATCAACAGAATAAATATGGGGAAGCCTACATATTTATTTGTAACCACACTGTCCACCACAGATTGACGCTCTGTCACATCCTTGTCGCTCGGCACATAGGTCTCTTTCAATGCTCCCTTCACGAAACCATATTTCTCGTTCGTAATGGCGGCCTCCACATCCTCGTCGAGCTCCTCTTTTACACATGCGACACTTTTGTCTCTCTGTGTCACCCACTCTGCGTAGTTGGTATTTGTCTCCAATATCGCTGCGACATCCTTATCGCCTTCCAACATTTTCAAGGCCCAGTATCTCAAAGGAAAACTCTTGGGGAGCTCATCGTGAGATTGAGACATGGTCCGCATCATCGCATTCACCTCCCGCTCCACCGTATCTGAATAACGAATGTTGCGAATTCGCTCCTCGCTACTCTCATACACCTCTATCACTTTATCGAGCAATTCGTTCAATCCATGTCCTTTGCGGGCCACCACCGGAATCATGGGCACACCCAACATTCGCCCCAGAGTATCGTAATCCAATTGTGCTCCGCTTGCCTCCAACTCGTCATACATATTGAGCGCAACCACCATCTTAGGGTCTATATCTATCAATTCTCCCGTAAGGAACAGATTTCGTTCGATATTGGAGGCTACAACCGTATTGATTATCACATCGGGCATGTGTTCCATCAGATGGCGACGCACATAAAGTTCCTCGGGACTGTATGCCGAAAGAGCATAGGTTCCCGGGAGGTCGGTGATATTGAATTTATAGTCGCGATATTTGAATTGTCCGAACTTGGCATCCACGGTGACACCGCTGTAATTACCCACATGTTCGTGTCCTCCCGAAAGAGCATTGAATATCGAGGTCTTACCGCTGTTGGGATTGCCTACAAGCACAACGTTGATTTCGTGCGAACGTGCCTTGACCGCATTCTGCACAACATTGTAATCATACGAGATAAAATGCTTCTGTTCCGCAAAATAGGCCTCGGCCTCCTTCTCGGTCATCACCTCAATCATACGAGCCTCATTACGACGCAACGATACCTCATACCCCATCAATTTATATTTGACGGGGTCGTTGAGAGGCGCATTCAATATGGAGGTGATGGTTTCTCCACGCACAAATCCCATTTCCAATATGCGTCGTCGAAATCCTCCATGTCCGAGCACCTTCACAATGACGGCAGATTCTCCCGTTTGCAGTTCTGACAAATACATCTTTGCTCGTTAATTTAGCCATGCAAATGTCGGTATTTTTTCTCAAAATACAATACATCGCATTATGCATATTGCCTCCGGAGGCTGTTTTATAAGACACGATACAACCGAATAAATACCTCTCACACGACATAAAGAACAAAAAAACATATAAATCCGAAATAATTGTTTATATTTGTATTATATTGGGTAATGATTGGTGTATCTTCGGATAGAATGCCGCTCCCGATAGTTGCAAGCCGAAAAAACAAATACATATATATTTTAATAACAAAAAACAAATACGACAATTATGAAAAGAATCTTTCTGTTTATCCTCTTGTCGCTGTTTGGCATGATGCCCATTAATGCACAACCCAATCCGCTGGACAATGTGCTGATGCCGTCAAACCAACAGATGATACAGAGTCTCAACGGCCAGTGGTCGTTCAAGTTCATCAACGGCACCAATTGGGACGAGTATGCCGAATTCTACAAACCCGAATACAATTATGCCTCGTGGGACAAGATTCCCGTGCCGGGATGTTGGGATGCGCTGGGTTATCTCACCGCCATATACGCCCACCCCGAGGATGTCACGGGTCTTTATCGCACCACATTCGACATTCCGCAGCAGTGGGATGGCCAGAATGTATATATCAACCTCGACGGAGTGTTGCGTGCCTACGACCTGTGGATAAACGGCAAGTATGTGGGTAAATGGGAATTGGCAAACAACTCTTGCCAATTCGACATAACCAAATACGTAAAAAGCGGCAGCAACACACTCGCCATGCGCGTATATACCCGCTACAAAGGTTATGAATTCGATGGAAACGACGACTGGGGACAGGTCGGCATTCATCGCGATGTAACCCTGTTCTCCACGCCCAAGACCCACATGAAAGACCTTCGAGTGGTTTCGAGAGTAAATGAGGATATGAGCGCCGAGGTCACGTTCGACTTTATCGTTGGCGGAAAGCCTGCGGGAAATGTGATGATAAAAGGAGCAATCCTCTGCCCGGGCAAGAGCGTTAAGGATGAGTTTGAATATGCAGTAAACAAGAAGAATCAGACATCGCTGAAACATGTATGGAAAGTTGAGCATCCTCACCTCTGGACGGCAGAGACCCCCGCTCTCTACACGTTGGAATACTCCGTATGGCAGAACGGTCAGGAGATTGAGAAATTGATCCAGAAGTTCGGTATTCGCGAGATTAAGGTTGTGGGTGAAAAGTTGTTGCTCAACAACAAGCAGTTCAAACTTCGCGGCGTGAACCTCCACGCCACCGACCCCTATGCCGGCAAGGTGATTAGCGAGGAACTCAATCTGAAAGACATGTTGCTCATGAAAGAGGGTAACGTGAACTTCATCCGCACATCGCACTATCCGCGCGAGCCTCGTTTCTATGAGTTGTGCGATTCTCTGGGTTTCTATGTTATGGATGAAGTTCCGTTCGGATACGGCGACGAGCACCTCACCGACGACAGCTATCAGGACAATCTGATTCTGAGAGCACAGGCAACCATCGTCCGCGACAAGAACTACCCCTCTGTTATAATTTGGAGCATCGGAAACGAGAATCCTCTGACTCCCATCACCGAAGTTACCGGAAAATATGTGCAGCAGTACGACCCCTCACGTCCCATCTGCTACCCGATGATTGGAAGTTACTTTAACAGCAAGGATTTCGTTCTGCCCGAGTTCATCGACATCTTT
>JAZODY010000149.1:0-5606 GCA_045597245.1 Tidjanibacter sp. | reverse complement strand
GAGGGCGAGTTTGTGTGGGACGGACAATTTGACCTGCGTCACTTTGTGGAGCTGTGCGGGCGGCACGACATGGCTGTCATTGTGCGCATAGGTCCGTTCAGTCATGGCGAGATTCGCAACGGAGGTTTCCCCGACTGGCTCTTCACCAAAGCGTTGGATGTGCGTTCCAACGACCCCAACTATCTCAAATATGTGAGAATATTCTACAATGAGATTGGGCGCCAACTCGACGGACTCTATTACAAGGACGGAGGACCCATAATCGGTTGCCAGATTGAGAACGAACATCAGCACTCCTCGGCCCCGTGGGCCATAACATACCCGGGCGAGGCAAAAGACAGTACCTCGGCCACCTACGACGAGGGTATCATGATGGAGGGGGTGAGTGTGCAGAACAAGGAGATTACCACCGCAGAGCTGGGCGAGATTCACATGCGAACGCTCAAACGCATGGCCGAAGAGGCAGGCATCGTCACACCGCTCTATACGGCCACCGGATGGGGCATGGCTGCCGTAATCGACAACGAGGCACTGCCCGTCACTGCGGCCTACACCTATCCCTTCTGGGGCAGCCCGTCAATGTCGCCGTTCCTGATGTTCAAGGATATACAGCTGGTGCCCGACTACTCGCCGGTAAGATATAAGACCGACCGTTTCCCGTCGTTCTGTGCCGAGATGGGGGTGGGCATTCAGATGGTTTACGGTCGTCGTCCCATTGTGGAGGGCAAGGCGGCCGAGGCTCTCATGGTGCGCACTCTCGGCAGCGGAGCCAACGGCATCGGATACTACATGTATCATGGCGGCTCCACGCCACTCATGCGCGACGGAATAACCTCCAATCAGGAGGAACCGATGGGTATGCCCAAGATTTCGTATGACTATCAGGCACCGCTGGGAGAATTCGGATTGGAGGGGCGCATGTATCGCAACCTCAGGCTTCTGCACAACTTTGTCAATGACTTTGCCGAGCAGCTTGCCCCCATGGAGGTGGTGCTGCCCGAGAACTATCGCTCCATCACTCCCGCCAATCGTGAGGACCTGCGCTATGCGGCCCGCATGAAGGACGACAGGGGCTTCGTGTTCATGGTCAATTTTCAGGACCACGACACCGCACGTGTGGACCAGACCGACCTCGTCTTGCAGCTCAACCTGCGCAACGAACAGTTGCGCATACCCGCCTCGGGCACCTTCACACTGCCTAAGGACGAGAGCGTAATCCTGCCCTTCAACTTCGATATGCAGGGGGCATTGCTCAAATATGCCACTGCCCAACTGTTGATGAAAATCGACGACCGCGGTACGGAACATTACATCTTCTTTGCGCCCGAGGGATTGACGCCCGAATATATGTTCGATAAGAAGACGGTGCAGGGCAAACACCACCACAAGCCCGCGGCCGGCATAGGCAGTACCTTTACGGTGAAGAGCCGCAGCGGCCGCAGCGTTAAAATCACCACTCTCACTCGCGAACAGGCACTCAACAGCAGCAAACTCAACGGACGCCTGTTGATTACCGAGGCGGTCGTGCAACCCACTGCCGACGGAGTGAACCTGCTGAGCATGGGTGAAGCCGCCGCCGACTATATACTCTATCCCTCTTCGATGGGATGGGCTGTGCAGACGGCTGTGGTGGACGAGGTGAGAGCCGACCTCGCGGTCAATAAGGTGGGCAGTCGTCGCATGACGGTTGGTTTCGACGGTGATGTGACGGCCCCGCAGGTACAGGAGTACTTCCTGAGGGTTGATTATACGGGTGATGTGGGCATGGCGTTTTTGGAGAACACGCTGGTCCTCGACCACTTCTATTATGGCGACCCGTGGATGATTGGCCTGAAACGATTCTATGACCGCTTGGAGCGCGAGCCGATGAGTTTCTATTTCCGCCCCTTGCGTCGCAATGCCACATTCCTCATCGACCTGCCTGCCGAGGCCGTTCCCGATTTCTCGCGCGGACCGGTCTGCTCGGTGAACAGCGTGGAGGTGGTGCCGCAATACAGAATTCCGCTCGTGATGAATTAGCAACGCGGAGCAGGCGAATACGTAACAAGGCCCGACACATCGATGTGTCGGGCCTTGTATTGTTCTTCCTCGGTGGTCGCTTGCCGGCCGACCGACTGTTGATTCGGGGGATTATTTGAGCGAGTAGAGCGATTTTATGTCGGGGTAGAGTGACATGGAGTCGGTCACCATGCCGTTGCGGTCGAACAGACCTCCCCACATGGGCGATGTGGCCTCCCAGATGAATGTGCCCACACCCATGCCGTCGGGCAGCGAGCCGACCACCTCGTTCACCTCGCGCTTGTGGTCCTGATACTCCACCACCACGATGGGGCGTCCGTAGCGTGCCGCAAGGTCGGTGAGGTTGTTGCGCAGGTCGTCGAGTGTGCCGTGCCACTTGGGGTAGTAGGACTGACCTATCACGTCGAACACCACATCCTGAGCTATAATCTTGTCGAAGAATGCCACCGACTCCTCGTTCTGGCCGCCGCAAGCGGTGTGCAACATAACCTTTATGTTGGGGTCGGCGGCCCTCACTCCCGCACTCGCACAACGCAGTATCACGCCCAACGACATGTAGGAACTATTCTCCACCTTGCCCGAGGGCCACAGCATGCCGTGGTTTATCTCGTTGCCTATCTGCACCATGTCGGGTGTGGTGCCTTGCGCAATGAGCTGCTCGATGATGTCGCGTGTGTAGTTATACACCGTTCCTTCCAGCTGCGAGCCGTTCATGTGTTCCCATGCGGCGGGTTTGAACTGTTTGCCCGGGTCGGCCCAATTATCGCTGTAATGGAAGTCGAGCAGGAATTTCATGCCCGCCTCCTTGATGCGTTTGGCCATCATCAGGGTGCGTTCCGTTCCGCAGAAACCTTCGGCCGAGTAACCGTTCTCCGAGGTGGGGTCCACAAACAGACGCAGACGTATCCAATTGAAACCTTTGCTCTTCATTATCTCCAACACATCTCTCTCGCCCTCCTCGTCGGAAAATTTCGTGCCGCGACTCTCCTGCTGGTCCACCCACGAGATGTCGGCGCCAATCATCGGCTCGTCGAACTCAAACGTGCGGTCGAACACCTCGCTGTCGTTCGGTTGGGTGCGCGGGTCGGCATAGCGTGCCGCCAATGCGGGATAGATGTCTATCATCTCGGTGGTCTCGCCATGCGAGAAGAGATTTCGACGGGTCGGTTCCCAGAACATGGTGCCTATGCCCATGCCGTCGGGTACGGAGCGCACGATGTCGTTTATGCGCTCGATGTTGGGACCGTTGTATTCGCATACGGTCAGCGGTTTGCCATAACGCTCGGCCAAGTCGCGGAGGTTGAATTTCAGGTCGTCGAAGGTGCCATGCCATTGGTCGTAGTAGGAGAGGCCTATGATGTCGAACTCCGCACCGCGCTGTGTGAGGTTGTCTATCACTCTGCGACACAGATTGTTCTGGCCGCCTATGGCGAGATGCAACATCAGTTCGGCCTCGGGCAGCACCTCGCGTGCGGCGCGCTGGCCGGCCTTGTAGAGATTGGCAAAGGCGTCCCAATTCTCGGGAGTGCTGTTGTCGTTTATGCGACCCTCGGGCCACACCATGCCGTGGTCAATCTCGTTGCCCAACTGAATCATGTTGGGAGCCACGCCGCGCTCTTTCATGGCTGTGAGCACCTCTTTGGTGTATTCATAGAGGGCGTTGTCGAGTGCCTCGCCCGTCAGTCCCTCCCATGCCGAGGGCTTGTATTGTTTGTCGGGGTCGGCCCATGTGTCGCTGTAATGGAAGTCGAGCAGGAACTTCATGTCGGCCTCCTTGATGCGCTCGGCCATCGTCATGGTGGACTCCAAACCGCAGAATCCGTCACGCGAGTAGCCGCGCGGGGCGGTGGGATCCACAAACAGACGCAGGCGGATGTAGTTGAATCCGTGCTCTTTGAGTATTGCCAAGATGTCCTTTTCCTCGCCCTCGTCGCTGAATATCGTACCGCGGGCCTCGTCCTGAGGCACCCACGAGATGTCGGCTCCGAAGATGAACGGGTCGGGTTGTTTGTTACATCCGCTCAGTGCCATTGCACAGAGGGCCAGCAGGCCGATGATGATTCTCTTTTTCATTTTCTTTTGTTCTTATGAGTTTGGTTGATGTTTGGTTTATGGGTGGTGACGGGCGGAATGCAAGGTCCGCCCCGTTCGGCTATTTTCTGTTGGCAGGCTCTATGGGGAATACATAGAAACGGCGGCCGGGCTTGAAGTCCAGCATCCATTGGTCCACCGTCACATGGTCGTCCAGAGCGGTGATGGTGAGCGTGTGGGGACCTTTGGTGAGCGAGAGTTCAATGTCGCGACGGGCCTGTCCGCGCAACACGTTTCTCTTCCACTCGTCGGTGCGCAGAATGAACTCCTCTTTGTAGGAGCATACCACCGGCTCGCCATCGTCGATGCTCACACTGAATCGCAGGTCGCCATTCTTGCCCGGATGGGCCGGAATCACTGCCGTACGGAGCAGGGCTCTGCCCTCGGCCGGACTGTCGAACTCGAATCTTATCGAACCTCCCTTTGGCAGCGCCACCGCCTTCATGCTGTGGCCCAACGATTCGATGCTCTCCACGCCATCGTCGGCCGATGTGTAGTCACACGCATTCATGGCCACATAGCTGCCGTCGTTCACCTCGCTCAATGCCTTCACCTCTCCGTAGGGTGTGTCCACATACTCTGCCACCTGCTCCTCGGTGATTCCCGCCGGCAGGGTGGGGGGATAGAAGACATAGAGGTCGCGCGGACTCATGCTCATCGAGTGGCGCCACTTGCCTCCCAGACGATTGTTGTAGTGCTCCGTCAGGGAGCGAATCTCGTCGTAGGCCGCCTCGCTCTTGGCGCATGCCGCCATCAGTGCATCGTGGTTGAGATAGCGTGTGGCCCTCGTCGAACCCGAGGCCAAAGAGCGTGCGCGCTGGGCCTCCAACAGTTTGGTGCTCATGGCCGAGGCACCGTAGACGGGATATTTGATAAACGTGAAGAAGGTCTCCTTGCGCTCCTCGGGGACTGACTTTTCGGCCTCATCCACCGCGCTGCGAATCTTGCGCCAGTCGCTCAGATAGCGGTCCAACTCGCCACCGAACTCTGTGAGGCTGAACTCGGTGTCGGCCACCGGCGACCAGCCGCGAGTGACCTTTATGCCGCCGCTGTCCATGTTGCCCACCTCCACCTGACTCCATCCCATGTGCTCGGGCTTTCTGATGCCGCACATGCGCTGATATTCCACAACGGCAGGCAGCAATATCCGGCCGGCCTCGCTGCCGAACTCGCGACACAGCCATTCGCTCAGGTGCTCCTGCAATGTGGAGGGCGACACCGAGTCGATGTTCCAAGCCATGTCGAGGAAGAGTTCCAAATCATACGAGGCGGGTTTCGGGTCGTGTATGTTGGCTATCCAGAGCTTGCGGGCGTTGAGGTCGTAGGCGTGTTTCATCTCGCGATATATCAGTCCGGGCTGGGTGGTGGTGAGCCAGAGGTAGTCGTGCGGACGGCCCCAATAGCTGAGGTGGTAGTAGATGCCTGCGCCGCCCGAGCGTTTCTGCTGCTCCTCGTCGCTCAGACGGGTGATGTAGCCGTAGTTGTCGTCGCACCAC
>JAZODY010000148.1:0-2580 GCA_045597245.1 Tidjanibacter sp. | reverse complement strand
TACATCACCGACGAACTCTCTGTGCGTCTGAATCTGGGGGCGGGGCTTGCCGGTGCGCTCTTTTTGGGGGTGGCCACCTCGTTGCCCGAGTTGTCGAGTACGGTGGCGCTGTTCCGCATGGGAAACCATAATATCGCTGCGGGCAACATTGCGGGCAGCAATATCTTCAACTTCTTTATAATCTGCCTTGTGGATATGACCACGCGCTCCACCGTATGGGAGTTCTCCGACCCCAATGTTGTCAATCTGCTCACGTTCGGCCTGTCGGGTATGGCTCTCTTCTATGTGATGCTGCGTTGGCGCCGAAAGGCGGTGACTGCCGTCTGCGCGTTGCTCATCATCGGAGCCTACCTTGTTTCGCTTGTGTTGGGATGACGGTGAAGGGGAACCTCCCGCGACTCTCTATGAATTTTTGATGCGGCCCGAGGCGTCGAGCTTCACCGCAATGAAGAACATCACGCTGAATGCCAGCAGTGACGACCCGCCGTAACTGAACAGCGGCAACGGAATGCCGATGACGGGCAGCAGGCCCAGAGTCATGCCTATGTTGATTACCACATGGAATAGAATGATGCCCGCAACGCAGTAACAGAACACCCTGTTGAAGGTCTCCTGCTGACGTTCGCCCATGTTGATGAGCCTTACTATCAGCCAGCCGAACAGACCCACCACCAGCCAAGTGCCCCACAGACCGAACTCCTCGCCCACAGTGCAGAAGATGAAATCGGTGCTCTGCTCGGGCACGAATCCGTGGTTGGTCTGGGTGCCTTGCAGAAATCCTTTGCCGGTCAGTCCGCCCGAGCCGATGGCTATCTTCGACTGATGCACATTGTAGCCCCAGCCTTTCAGGTCCGACTCTATGCCCAGCAGGTCGAGGATGCGTTTCTGCTGATGGGTTTGAAGTATGTTGTTGAAGGCGTAATCGATGAACTGCATGTAGACAACCGAACTGACGAATGCGGCCGCCATGAGATATAGACCGCGCAGCTTGTTGCGATAGGCATGGGTCGCCACCGCCGCCAACGATACTCCCGCGGCAATCATCATTGCTGCGTAGAGCGTGAGGTCGCAGCCGGCCAGTCTCGCCCCGAAAAAGACAAGACCCGTACACATCAGTACTCCCGCCAGATAGGAGGCACAGCGTCGCCAACATCCGTACATCAATCCGCAGGCTGCCGTATAAAGCACCAACAATGCGCCGAGCAACACTGCCGGTTGCAACAGAAACGAGAGCACGAACAGACCCACCACCGAGAAGAGCAACAGATAGAGCCAGCCGTTCACCCCCTCGCGATAGAGCATGAACATGAACGAGCAGTAGACAAGGGCCGAGCCGGTGTCGTTTTGCAACAATATTATAAATATTGGCAACAGCAGCAGGCCCGAAAGTATCGCCACGTTCTTCGGCCTTCTCAGCGAGAAGTTGTATTCGCTCATGTAGCGGGCCACCGCCAAGCATGCGGCAAGTTTCATTATTTCGGCCGTCTGTATGGCCACAGGGCCCAACGACAGCCACGAACGCGACCCGTTCACCGTTCGGCCCGCCACCAATGTCAGTATCAACAACACCAACGCACCGGCGTATGCGGGGTAGGCGTAGATGTGGTAATACTTTCCGTCGGAGAGCAGAATCACCATTCCCACTGCGAGCGATATGCCCATCCAGATGAGCTGCATGCCATACTTGCCGCCCAATTCAAACGAACCCAACGGCAACTCGCACGTGGTGGCAAAGATGTTCACCCAGCCCACCATCATCAGGCCGACGAATATCATCACCGAGGTCCAGTCGATGCCCGTCTTGGAGTTTATGCCCGAATACTTATCTGTCATAGTGGGGATAGGCTATTTTGGTCGATTTAATCTGGTCCACAAGATATTGACGCTCCACCTTGCCCGTCAGATACAACTCCATCAGCAGGCTGGCTATGGGGGCGGCAACCGTACTTCCGAAACCGGCATTCTCAACATATACCGAGATGGCTATGCGCGGATTGTTGCGCGGAGCGAAAGCCATGAAGGTGGAGTGGTCTTTGCCATGCGGGTTTTGGGCCGTACCCGTCTTGCCGCACACATCCTGCTCCGGAATGAAGGCCACGTGGCCCGTTCCGCCGGCCCCGTGCACCGTTCTATACATGCCCTCCACAACGGTTTCGAAGTGCTTGGGGTCCACCTTTGTGTAGTGTTTCTCATAGAACTTGGAGCCAAGCGAGTCGCGACCGTCTATCTTCTTCACCACGTGGGGAATGTAGTAATAACCGCGGTTGGCTATCGTGGCGGCGAAGTTGGCCATCTGCAACGGCGAACAGCCCAACTCGCCCTGACCTATCGAGAGCGAGATTACCGTCAGCGAGTTCCAACGTCCGTAGCTGCGTGTGTAGTAGTCGGCACTCGGCACAAAGCCGTTGTACTCCGAAGAGAAGTCGGAACCCAGCTTGCGGCCGAATCCGAAACTGCGCACATACTCCTCCCACACAGCGAATCCCTCCTTTATGTCCTTATACTTGTTGTTGTCGATGATGTTGCGCAACACGTAACAGAAATAGGCGTTACACGAGTTGGCTATGGCGTCGTAGAGGT
>JAZODY010000147.1:0-9785 GCA_045597245.1 Tidjanibacter sp. | reverse complement strand
TTCTGGGCCTCGTGGTGCGGCCCCTGCCGCGCCGAAGTGCCGGTGATTCGCGAGGTGTGGGAGAAATACCACGGCGATAAATTCGAAGTGCTGGGTGTGGCAGTGTGGGACAGCCGCACCGACACCGAGAAGGCCATAGAGGAACTCGACCTGCCGTGGTCTCAGATACTCGATGCACAGAGCATCCCGACCAACCTCTACGGCATAAACGGCATTCCACACATCATCCTTTTCGGACCCGACGGCACGATAGAGGCTCGCAATCTGCATGGCGACGGCCTGAAAGCCACAGTGGCCGTGGTCATGGAGCAGAACTGATTTACGGCTCGCGGAAGGTGCAGAATGTTATGTTCGTGTCGGGCCCGACCGCCCGCCTCACAAAAGGAGGTGCGACAAGACATCGACGCAATCCGCCGCCAAAACGGTGCGCAATGCAAAACCCATCCGCACCCTGAGAGCAAAAAAGCGGAGGAACCGAAATGGCTCCTCCGCTTTTTGCTTCACCCGAACATCGGCCGTCGCATCGCCGTCCGCGCCGAACTTCGGACTCCCCCTAAAACAAAAAGTTCCCCCGCAATGGGGGAACTTTTTGTTGTTACGGCACACCATGCGACGCGCCGGACAGGCCTCTCTATCGGGTCTGCAACGATATGGTGACGGGTTTGAAGTCGTCGCTCTCAACGGTCAGCCTGATGTTGTCGTCGGCATTGCGACCGGCACGCAGGATAACCAACGCCGAGCCGCGATACAACGAACGCTCGCTCACTGCATGAAGCTCATCCGACACGATGTTTCCGTTGTCCACAGCAACCACGCGGGCATCACCCTCAACCTTGAAGCGGAGCTTGCTGTCGGCCGAGTGAACACGACGTCCCTTGCTGTCCACCGCATGGATGCGAACATGTTGCAGGTCGATGCCGTCGGCCTTCCAAGCGTCGTTGTCGGCCTCCACCACCAGCTGTTTCACCTTGCCGGTGGTCTCGATACGGTGACGGGCCACCTCCTTGCCGCCGGTGCGGGCCACAGCCTCAACATATCCGGATGCGTACTTGATACCGTCCCATCTGATTTTGTTGCGCTCCTTGCCCTCTTCGTTCTTCTTCACGCCCTGACTTCTGCCGTTCACGAAGAGCTCCACCTCCTCGGCATTGGTGTAGGTGAAGAGCGAAAGCACCTCGCCCGGCGTACGATTCCAATGCTCGCTCATGTGCGGTGTACCCACCTGAATTCCGTTCCACATCATGTCCACCTCGTTGTCGATGACACCGATGTGCACCACGGGCTCCTCCATGAACATACTCTTCAACAAATATGCGATGGGCTTGGGCTGCAACGAGAGGTCGAACGCACCCTGCGCCCATCCCTTTGCGGGCCAGCCGCCGCTCTCGCCCAGATAGTCAATCTGTCCCCAGTAGGCCAGACCGATAACCTTGTCGAGGTCCATCTCAAACCAGTTGGGACCCATGTTGCTGGTATTGGCCTCGCTCTGGTAGAAAATCAGGTTGGGGAAACGTTTCGAATCACCCGGGAAGTACATATAACGATAGTTGTAAGATGCGATGTCGGTCTCGTGTACCAGCGGTGCGGGCAACGAATCGGTGTCGATGTTACGGCCCGTCGGGTGCATGGCCACCGTCAGCAGACGGTCGGCGTCGTAGCGTTTAATCAGCTCACGCTGCATACGATAGGGAGTCACGCCCCAGTCGGCATGAGGCAGGTTCCAATAGTTCTGCAACTCGTTACCCAAACTCCAAAATACCACCGAGGGATGATTTCTGTCGCGCTTAATCCACTCCGGAATATCCTTCTGCCACAACTCAGCCCACGGAGCACGGCCGCCCACATACTGGTCGAGCCACTTGTCATACAACTCGTCCACAACCAAAATTCCATACTCGTCGCACAAATCGAGGAACTCCTCGCTGTAAGGGTTGTGCGAGGTGCGGATATGGTTGAAACCGAACTCTTTGAGAATCTGGATGCGTTTCTCTATCGCACGCGGATAGGCAGCCGCTCCCAAAGCGCCGAGCGAGTGGTGGTTTGCGATACCTTTCAGGATGACCTTCTCGCCGTTGAGCTTGAATCCGAATTCGGGACCGAACTCTACGGTGCGCACACCGAACTTCTCGCTCACGCGGTCGGCCACCTCTCCGTTCTCATGGAATACGGTCACCTGAGCCGTATAGAGGTGGGGGGTTTCGCAGTCCCACAACTTGGGATTCTGCAACTTCACGTCGGCCAACATATATTCGCAGGTGGGCATCTTACGTCTGTAAGTCAAATCCTCCGTACGACGCAACACTTCGTTGCCGGCCGCATCGGTGATTACCAACTCTGTTTTGAGCGTGGTACGGGGCGAGAAGCAAGCAATCTCGGCCTGCACCTTCACCGTAGCCTCCGAGGCCGAAACCTGCGGGGTGGTGATGTAGAGCGGATGGCGCATGAGATAGAGTCCCGGGTCGGTGACGATGATATTCACGTCGCGGAACAGACCGCCTCCCGTATACCAGCGCGAGGTGAAGGGCTCGCTCGTGTCGGCCTTCACGGCAATCACGTTGGGCTCTCCGAATTTAAGCAATCTTGTAATGTCAATCTCGAAACCCACATATCCATAGTCGGTTCCGCCGATGCGCTCGCCATTGAGATAGACATCGCCCAGATACATGATACCCTCGAAATCCAACACCACGCGGCGGCCCTGCCACGATGCGTCGGGGGTGAATGTCTTGCGGTACCAGCCCACACCCATCGCCTTGAAACCGCGACCGCTCAAACGGCTGAAACGGTTGGCGTTCACATCGCCCATGTTTGAGCCTTCGGTGGAGGCAGGAGCCTCCCACGGTTGTTCAATCTGGAAGTCGTGCGGCACATCCACCACACGCCAGCCACTGTCATCGAAATCGGGTTTCTGAGCATCGGCCACATCACCGAGCATGAAACGCCATCCGAAGTTGAAGTTCTCCACCTGTCGTCCTCCGTCGGAGGCGTGGAGCGCGCACGCCATAATCAGCGTCGCCACGGACAAAAGTAGTTTTTTCATATTGTTTTGTAGTTTTTTTGGTCGGAGTCGGCAACACCCGCCCTCGGCAAGAATGTACGCCGCCCCCTCTTGTTGAAATTATATTTGTTCTGTTTTCTGTTCAAATGTTTATGTTTGTCAAATATCCGATTCGTCTGCGCCTGCCCGTCCGCCTTTCCCTGCATCATACGACACTTCGTTCCTGACCGCCCTCGACCTCAGGCCCCATAATGTACAAATTTACGAATTCTCTTTGAGATTAACAACACCCCGCCACATCATAAAAAGAAAAACGGGGAAAGTTTTTTCAACCTTCCCCGTTTCAGTACCCAGAGCCGGGGTCGAACCGGCACGGGTCATCCCCATTGGTGTTTGAGACCAACGCGTCTACCGATTCCGCCATCTGGGCATGTTTCACACTCCGAAAAGTGCTCACATTTTTATCTATTTCAAACCGACTACCGCCGGCCCACCTGTCGCAAAAGAGCACTAACTCCCTTTTGCAGGTGCAAAGATATATCTTTTTTCACAATACGCAACCATTCCGCGCATTTTTTTCTCACTCCACACCTCACTTTTTTCTCCGCCCGTAACCTATCCGCCTCAAATCCGCCCCCGACACAGCAGAGAGACCCGCCTCCACGACCGGCAATCACTCATGAATCTCCGGCTCCGCACCCGCACCCTCGGCCTCCTCCACAACCACTGCCGTATAATCGACATCGGTGGCGAGAAACGCCTCCATCGGAATCATCGCATTCATGATGAAAGCCTTAGTAAAGACATTCTTCACCCTTCCCCACAACACCAGAGCCTCTTCCTTATCGCGACAGTTACCCACCGAAAGGGTGAAATAGGGTTCCGAATAGACCAGATGGGTGGGGACGCTGGGGAACATGGAGGAGAATTGGCGTTGTGCCTCCACTGCCTCGGTACGGGAGTTCTGCGACTTGCCCGAATAGATGCTCACCCTATAACCTGCCACCTCGCCCTTACTTTCGGCCGAACGCATGGCGTAGCTGTCCACCGCCTGCATGGCCGAACCGTGCTCATCAATGGTGACTCTGCCCTCGGCAAAACCCTCGGTGCCGGTCAATCTCTCCTTGAAGGCCGCAATGTTCTGCGCCTCCGCCCCTGCCGCGCACATAAGCGCCAGCACGGCCGTCAACAATACTCTTTTCGCTCTCATGTCAATCTTGTTCGTTTTCTCTCGGTTGGGTAGGAAGAAAACCCGTCAGGCACATCGCTCCGACCTCACACAGGCCTCGCACGCCGCACCGTCTGTCGGGTTGTTCAGTATGCAAAATTAGGGAGAAATTGGTAAAGTGCCACATTTTCGCGCGAGATAATTCGCTCGGCCTTGCGATATTTCACCTCGGCCTCCACATCGAACATGATGTCGTAGATTGCATTCTGTGCATCGGCCATAATACTCGTCGCCACAAGAGGATTGGTGAGCTTTATTCGCAAGGGTACCGCCACACTCTTCTCCTGCTTGGCCGGCAGGACCAACTTGCCGTCGAGTTCGGTGGTGCCAATCTCCCTGCCACGATAATAAATCGTACCGTTCATACTCTTCACCTCCACATCCTTGCGCAGGTCGCTATCCACCCTCACATAGAGCGTGAATCTGGTCCACGGGTCGAAAGCGAAGTCGTCCACACCTTTATAGGTGAGTTTCTGCTCCATTGAGCACGATGCCAGCGCCAACGTGGCGACCAGCACCGAGAAAATCATTAAAAATTTCTTCATCTTCATCATCATTATAAAACTCGTTTCACTCCTTTATATATGACGGCCACACCGTCAGTAAGATTCTCTCTCTCGCAATCCTCGAATCCCGCCTTGCGCATCAGCTCCACCACATCCACCTCGGCAAAGGTACGGATAGAGTTTATCAGGTAGCGATAGGCCTGACGATTGCCCGACACCATGCCGCCCACGCAGGGCATCACCCGGTCGGAATAGTAACGATAGAGGCGTGAGAATATTTTGCCCTGCGGCTTGCCGAACTCCATGAGGAAGACCCTGCCTTCGTTGCGCAGGACGCGGTGCATCTCTCTCAGCGCGGCCGGCAGATTCTGAAAGTTGCGAATGCCGAACGCCACCGTCACCGCGTCGAACTCATCGCCCGACGAGGGAAGATTCTCCGCATCACCAGCCACAAACTCCACCCTCACATCCAACTTCCGCTTCGACGCCTTCCTGCGGGCCACCTCCAACATCTTCTCCGAGAGGTCTACACCCGTAACCGACACCGTCGGCAACTTGTCGGCCGCCATTATGGCGAGGTCGCCCGTACCTGCCGCCAAGTCAAGAATGTTTCTCGGACGACATTCAGCCACCCTCCTCACCATGCGTCGTCGCCAGAGTTTGTCCACATTGAACGAGAGCAGGTGGTTGAGCCTATCGTAAAAGGGAGCGATGTTGTCGAACATCTGTTCCATGACCCTCTTAGGGCCCGATTTCTCGGTTTTGCCTTTCATTATATGATTCCTATTTATAACGCATCGTCTGGTCGGATTTCACCGATGCCACAATCTTCAACGGCAGAGCCAGCAACAGGAGCAACAGCGCGGGCGCACCCGCATTGAGGGCCAGCCACCACACCCAATCGAACTCCACCGGCACACTCGAAAGCATATATCCCGACGAATCGAGTTTTATGAGTCCGGTCCGCTGTTGCATCCACGCAATACCCATGCCCAGAAGGTTGCCCCACACCATGCCGCGCAGGATTATCCCCGCCGCACGATAGAGAAACAGACGTTGCAACGACCCGTCGGGCATGCCCAATGCCTTCAAAAGACCAATCATGGAGGTACGTTCGAGCAGTATGATGAGCAACACCGAAATCATGTTGAGCAACGCAACGGCCAACATGATGGTGATAATCACCGCACCGTTCACATCGAGCGTGGCCAACCAGTCGAATAGGCCTGCATACTCCTGCCTGATGGTTAAAGACCTTATCATCTCCCGCTCGTTGGGAACCGCCGCATTATGGGCCACCACCAGACGCTCCACATCGGCATCGACATCGTCGAGAAGATTGAAATCCACAAGTTTCAGTTCGTAGCCCGTAGCCTGATTCGCGTCCCAGCCGTTAAGGCGTCGCAGATTGTCGATATGCGTAACGGCCGTTGCACGGTCGAAGTCATCCATGCCGGTGGCAAAGATGCCGCAGACGCGATAGAGGTCGCGCCTGACCGAGTTCTCCTCACCCACAAACATCATCTCCACCTTGTCGCCCACCTCAAATCCGAGCAGGTCGGCCGTCTGTCGCGAAACGAGCAGGTCG
Source organism: Tidjanibacter sp. (assembly GCA_045597245.1). Taxonomy (GTDB): domain Bacteria; phylum Bacteroidota; class Bacteroidia; order Bacteroidales; family Rikenellaceae; genus Tidjanibacter. The sequence goes on along the minus strand of JAZODY010000147.1, from coordinate 3,465 downwards.
CGACGGGCAAGCGTATCGGCCAGACGGGGCAGGTCGCCCTCCTCCAACCAACGTCCGAAAAAGGAGAGGTCATACTCCTGCGGCACCCCTTTGAGCTGCACCCCATGTATGGCCTGCGGGGTACGGATGATGCCGCTCTTTGTGATGTAAGGCACCACATCGGCCATCCCGTCCACCCCGAGCAGCCTACTCTCGAAATCCTCGTCGAGCCTTATCGGCAGGCTCTCGTAGGAGCCCTCGGAGTAGTATCCCATAATCCTTATGTCGGAACCGAAGCCCGACAACTTATCGGTTATCTCTCGCTTGAAACCTCCCGTAACTGCCAAAGCCACAATCATCACAGCCATTCCCAAAGCCACCGAAACGGTGGCCATACGCACCATGACGCTGCGTCTTTCGCCCTTGCGACGAGAGATACGGCGTGCCACAAAAAGTTCCGTATTGATTCTGGACATAAATAAATTCCGCTTATCGAGAGTTCAAAGTAAGAAAAATTTGATAACTTTACCAAAATTATTTACAACATATCATCATGAACAAGTGTGCATTAATCACAGGAGCCACCTCCGGAATAGGCGAGGCCACCGCAAGAGCCTTTGCCGAGGAGGGGTTTGGCAGGATAATCATAACGGGGCGTCGCAGCGAACGTCTAAAAGCCCTCAAAGCGGAATTGGAGTGCGAGTACGACGTAAAGGTACACATTTTGTGTTTCGACATCAGGGACCGCCACTCTTGCGAGGCGGCAATGGAGACGCTCGGCGACGAGTTCGGCGAGATTGACGTGCTGGTAAACAATGCCGGTCTGGCACTGGGACGCGAGTTGTTCCACGAGTGCGATACGGGCGATTGGAACACGATGATAGACACAAACATCAAGGGACTGTTATACATCAGTCGGGTGGTGTCGAACATGATGATTCGTCAGGGGCGCGGCCACATCGTGAACATAGGCTCCATAGCGGGATTCGAGCCATATCAGGGCGGCAATGTCTACTGCGCCACCAAGCATGCGGTGCACGGCCTGACGGAGTGTATGCGCATCGACCTGCTCGGCCACGGCATAAAGGTGACCGAGATATGCCCGGGCATGGTGGAGACCGAGTTTTCGCTGGTCCGTTTCAAGGGCGACAACGCCAAAGCCGACGAGGTCTATGCAGGATTGGAGCCTCTGCATGGCGAAGATATTGCCGAGGCCGTTCTCTGGGCGGTGACCCAACCCGCACACGTGAACATAAACCAGATTACGCTCACCCCCACCGCTCAGGCCAACTCGTTTTACAAGGTGACGGCACAATAAATCCCCCGTCTTTTCGTTTTTCGACGGGTTCTGAAAGAGCGACGAGAGCGGCCAAGAATTAAGATAGGAGGGCCGAGAGTCGACGGAGAGGGAAAAGGAGATGACGAAAAGAAGTACAGAAAGAGAAAAAACAGAGAGATAAGAACAATAAAAAAACAAAAAAAGAGATGTACATTTCATCATCCTACTTACTGATTATTGCCATCGGTGTATTGGGGATAATAGTGCAGACACGCCTGCAATCGGTATTCAAGAAATATTCGCTTAAAGCCTTTGCGGGCGGCATGACCGGTCGTGAGGTGGCAGAGAAGATGCTGCGCGACAACGGCATCTATGATGTGAAAGTTATCGCCATTCGCGGCCATCTGACCGACCACTACAACCCCGTCAATAAGACACTCGGCCTGAGCGAGAGCGTCTACGGCAGCAACAGCATATCGGCTGCGGCCGTGGCGGCCCACGAGTGCGGCCATGCCATACAGCATGCCTACGGCTACGGCCCCTTGCAGATGCGTTCGGCCCTTGTGCCGGTCATCAGTTTCACGTCGAAATGGTCCACATGGGTGCTGCTTGCAGGTTTATTGCTCATGAGTACCATGCCGCAGATTTTCTGGGCGGGCATCGTCATGATTGCTCTGTCGGCCCTCTTTTCGGTCATCACGTTGCCGGTGGAGTATAATGCGTCGGCCCGCGCGATAGAGTGGCTCGACCGCAGCAACACACTCTCGGCAAGGGATTTGCCCGCCGCAAAGGAGGCTCTCCGCTGGGCAGCAAGGACCTATCTGGTGGCAGCACTGAGCGCCATTGCCGTGCTCATTTACTATTTGGGAATTGCCCGTCGCAACTGACGACTGCATTACGGGCTCGCGCCACACGAAACATTGGCGACAACGGGAGAGGCAAAAAATGTCTTCCCGTTGTCGCCAATCTGCTTTAATTTACATATATTTGCCTCTCGATAAAGAGGTGTAACAACGCAAAACAGGCTACTCAGGTGCAGGACGGAAAAAACAACGGACAGGACATATCCAAGACGATATTGGTCTTCACGCTGGCCACGACACTGATATTGGGCGCCATCAGTTTCATCCCTCCCCGCAAGGTGGGCGGTCTGCAACTGAAACGCGCCAATCTGCTCTCCGACATGGTGAGTTTCGACGATGTGGTCTTCACCGAGAGCAAGACCAGCAAAGACATTCTGGACACCTCGTTTCTGGCCGACATAAAGGACCTCGACAGCATGAACGAAAAGATAGACTCGCTGAACATGGCGGCCCGTCCGGTCGCACAAAGCGAGCCGGAAGAGAGGGAGAGTTCGACAGAAGCGAACGCACCCGAGGTGCAACCATCCGCGGAGACAGCTACGGAACCGACCGCCGAGAGAGAGGAGATTGCAAGCGAGAGGGCTCCGATGACGCTGCCCGTTCCCGACATGGCCGACATAGAGGATTTCAGTCGTGAAGGCGAGATGATGAGGAGATTCTATGAGGCTCTGAGCAAGGAGTCGCAGCACCGTACCGTAAGAATTGCAGTGCTGGGCGACTCGTTCATCGAGAGCGACATAGTGACCTCCGACCTGCGCAACAATCTGCAAGAGAGATATGGTGGCGACGGAGTGGGCTTCATCCCCTTCGCCGACCCGCTGGCCAAATATCGCCCAACGCTGGGACAGACCTATGAAAATTGGGACTCCTACTCGGTAATGCGCAAGAAGAGCACTCCGCAACACCTCACTCAGGACTTCTTCGTATCGGGTCTGCTGGCCGTACCCCGAGAGGGAGCGGTGGCCCGATTCGAGAACAAGAGTTACAAGAGTCGTACGGCAAGTGCCCGAAGCGCCCGATTGATATTCAAGAGTCGCGGACGGGCCGAGATAAAGGTGGTGGTGAACGACACCGACACCTCGGTACACCCCATAGAGGCGAGTGAAGAGGTGCAGCATCTGGATGTGAAGGCTGCCGACGGAGGAAAGATAAACACACTGAGCGTGTCGATAGAGGAGGGAGAGAAGTTCGTGGGCTACGGCGTGGTGTTCGAACAGGAGCGCGGCGTGAGCGTGCACAACTTCGGAGTGCGCAGCAACAGCGGCCTGGTCATCTTCTCCACCGACCGCGGAGTGAACAGCCAGATAGACCGATTGATGAACTACGACTTGGTAAGTCGGAGGC